>JAHIJU010000066.1 GCA_018898235.1 Actinomycetota bacterium
GACGTCAATGTGGTGGCTGGCACCGCCTTGGCACAACCGGGCGCTAGATCTGCGCCGCCGGTCGGGCCCGTCTCGTGTCTCAACATGTGCCACACCGGGCCTGAGTGGGGGTGCACCAGATGGAGGTCGAGGCCGTGCGGGCGCCCGTCGAAGGCACTACCTAGCGCCGCGGGCCGCCATGAGCCGGCGACTAGTCGGGGAACGACCTCAGCAGGGCGCCGCTGAGGAGGTGGCCGACGAAGACCTCGAGCTGCGCCGCAAGCAGCCCCACGTCGCTCCAGTCTGGCCTCGGCACGTGGCCGTGGACGAGTTGGCTTCGCATCGCGTAGCACTTAGTGAAGAAGGCGTGGGGCGTCATGCCGGCATAGCGGCGGGGCTCCAACGTCTGCGCGAGCCGTTTGCCCGCCTGCCCGATCGACTCCTCGCGCAGCCACTTCAGGCTGCCCCGGAGCGAATCCCGCTCGGACTGATCCAGGTCAGCGACGGCAGTGGCATCGATCAACTTCTGCACGTGCGCCTGCGCGTCAGCGGACCGGGGGTGCAGGACGAGGAGCGTTTCGACAGCCATCGTCAGCATCAGCAGTCGGGCATCCGCCGACGGTTGAAAGAACGAGCCGCTGTAGAGGTCGAACGCCAGGCGCTCCCGCGGCGCCATCGGGAGGTCGAGCTCTGCGGCGGCGACGAGCACCGCGGCGCTCTGCCCCGGCGACGGGCGCCGGCAGACCTCGGCTTCCGAGCGGATGAACCGCAGTTCGGGGTCGCAGCGATAGACGGTGACTCCAGGGGCCTCCGCCTTAACCGGGTGGCCAGACTCCTCGGAGAAGACCTGCTCACCCGCCACCGTCAACTGACCATGAGGGCGCCGCTCGCCGAAGTCGGCGGGAAGGTGAAGCCGGGCAAGCGCGCGACAGACGATGTCCTTCCATCGCTCGCCGGCGGAGGCGGCCTCGTCGGCGCTGCTGTAGCCCTCCCCGCGGATCGCGATGTGCTCGGCCTCCCGCAGCGGCGGCATGGCGGCTCCTGCTGACGCGAGCCAGACCCTTGCAGTCCCGCGGTCCAGGCCGTGCTCCGGCTCGGGTAGGTCCAGCAGAGATCTGGGCGACATCCGAAACGGGATGCGGAAACAGTAGATGTCTACGGGCCTCGTCACAGGGTCGAGAGCTACCACGTCCGGAGACTATCGGCTGACCGTGAGTGACCGTTCTCGGCCGGGGGTCAAGTCCCTGGAGGTGGTGTAGCCGTTCGGCGTGATCCTTGGGGTTTCAGGCGGTCAGTGCCAGTGGCTGCTCCTGGGGTTCGGGGTGGTGTTGGGGATGAGGTTGCGGCGGGCTCGGTGTAGGACGTCGAGGGCGAAGTAGCGGCGTCCTTCGGCCCATTCGTCGTGTTGTTCGGCCAGGACGGCGCCGACCAGTCGGGTCACAGCGGCCCGGTCGGGGAAGATGCCGACGACGTCGGTGCGCCGGCGGATCTCCTTGTTCAGCCGTTCGTTGGGGTTGTTCGACCAGAGCTGCCTCCAGATCTCCTTGGGGAAGCAGGTGTTCGCGAGCAGGTCTGTCCGGGCGCTGTCCAGGTGGGTGTGGACCTCGGGCAGCTTGTCGGCGACGGCGTCCAGGAGCTTGTCGTACTGGGCGTGGGCCTGGTCGGTGTCGGGCTGGTCGTAGACGCTGTGCAGCATGGCCTTGACGGCCGGCCACGAGCTCTTCGGGCAGGTGCCCATCAGGTTCGCCGCGTAGTGGGTGCGGCACCGCTGCCAGGTCGCTTCGGGCAGGTTCGCACCGATCGCCTCGACCAGGCCGCGGTGGGCGTCGGAGGTGACCAGCCGCACCCCGGCAAGGCCGCGGGCGACCAGGTCGGCGAAGAAGCTGTTCCACGCTTCCTTGGTCTCACTGGTGGTGACCTTGCAGCCCAGGACCTCGCGGTGTCCGTCGGAGTTGACGCCGGTGGCGACCAGGACCACGGCGTTGACCACGCGTCCGTCCTCGCGGACCTTCATCGTCAACGCGTCCGCGGCGAGGAACGTGAACGGCCCGGACTCGCCCAGCGGGCGGGTGCGGAACGCCTCGACCTGGGCGTCCAGGGCGGTGGCCATGCGGGAGACCTGGGACTTGGACAGGTTCGGATCGTGGCTCGATGTGCGTATCGGCGACGTTGACGAGGGCGGTGTCTGACGGATGGCCCGCCCCTCACGCGACAGGGGAGCGAGCAGGTCCGGCGCAGCGCCGACTGTGTCCGGAGGCGCCGATTGCTCCGATCTGCGCAGCATCGCCGCCATCGGGTGTGTGGGTCGCGCCGCGGAACGTAGGCTATACAGCGTGAATAGACAGTCCCAGGCCAGCCTGGCTGCCAAGGGGAAGTCGAAGGTCAAGCTCTCGCGGGCGGCGTACGGCCGACTTACCGAGCGCCACCAGGGTGGTGGGCACAAGCGTGCCTACCGAGTGATCGACTTCCGTCGTCACGACAAGGACGGGGTGCCGGCCAAGGTCGCGCGCATCGAGTACGACCCCAACCGCGGCGCGCGGATCGCGCTCTTGCACTACGCGGACGGCGAGAAGCGCTACATCCTGGCGCCGAACAAGCTGTCGCAGGGTGATGTCGTCGAGGCCGGTGCCGCGGCGGACATCAGGCCCGGCAACAACCTGCCGCTGCGCAGCATCCCGACCGGTACGGTCATCCACGCCATCGAGCTCAAGCCCGGTGGCGGCGCGAAGATCGCCCGTTCGTCTGGCGCGTCGGTGCAGCTCGTCGCCAAGGTCGGGCCGTACGCGCAATTGCGCATGCCGTCCGGGGAGATCCGCAACGTCGACCTGCGCTGCCGCGCGACGATCGGCGAGGTCGGCAACGCCGAGCAGCCCAACCCCAGCTGGGGCAAGGTTGGTCGAAGGAAGGGCAAGTCCTCGACGGCGCGTGAGGTCGTCTTGAGCTCGGAGGGCCAACCTCAGAGCGCTGGGGGTTCCCGAAGGTCGCAGCGACCGAACACTGGTGTCTCTGGTCGGCTTCAGGAGGCCGCGGCAACGCGATACATCGCCCTGCTGGCTGAGCGTCGGGCCATCTCCGCGGCTCACAAGGAGGGCCTGCCGCAGACTGCCATCGCGAGAATGCTCGGTGTTTCTCAACCAACAGTTCATCGACAACTGCGGCAGTTCGGTGCGGCAGGGTCGGAACCAGAGCAACGGACAATCCGGGAGATTATCGCCGAGGCGGTGTCCGGCATCACCGACCGCGACTCAATGATGTCTGAGCTTCGGCAAAGGAATCCGCAGCCTGGTGTACACGGCCCAGATGGATACACGATGGGCGAATGGGATGAGGTCGTCGATGCCTGGGAGGCCGGCTGGCTGACGGATGGCGAGTATGAGCAACTTGCCCGCTTCTAGCGTCCGAGGGCGAGTTCATGAGCAGCTTGATGCACTGTGCGCTCCCGGTCTGCAGTTGGCGGTTGGCAGCGCGCTGGACTCGTCCGTTCTTCATACCGTCGGCGGGTCTGGCAGGAAGTGGACTCTTGAACGGGCCCGGCTGCATGCGCGACTCCTTGAGCCCTACCGCGACGTCTCCGTCGGCGGCAAGGCCGACGGTCTCTGTGCGCTGGCCACAGCGGGGCCACCCGCCGCTGGGAAGACGTCGGCGGTTTCCAAGGTGCTCGGAGACCTCACGGGATGGCGAAGGATTGACGCGGACGGGTTCAAAGAGTCTCTCGTAGAAGGCGCGATGGCGACCGACGCTACAAGATACCGTCGGGTTGTTTCACGGCAACTCGTCGACGGACGCTCGGTTATGCCCATGGAACTAGCCGGGCTCTTTCACGTCGAGTCCGTCATGTTGGCCCGGAGAGCGGTCGATCTCTGTTTGCGGAATGGCGAAAACGTCATCATCGAGGGAACCCTGCAGTGGAGCGGATTGGTTCGAGAGTACTCAGAGGCCCTGGTTCGCGCTGGGTACGAGTCGCTGGTTGTTGTTGATGTCGTCACCAAGCTGAACGTCGCCCTCGAGCGAGCAATCGAGCGTTGGTGGGCAGGGCGGTTGGGCGGCGGACTTGGCGGACGCTTCACCCCGACCTCTGCCATCACTGCGCTCTACGACCGAGCTTCGGGAGACTCCCGCTGCTCGGAGAACGCGCACGACTTAGTTGAGGCTGCGGCCCGACTAGGCATGAAGTCAACTCTCGAAGTGGTTGCGCCGCCGGTGCCGTCAGCGGCGCTTACCGAACATTCCCCCTAGCCTCGATCTTTCATCGGGCCGTGGTGTGTGGTCCGGACCCGGCTCGTCGGTCGCGTTTGTTTCTGATTCTGGCCGCTGGGTGTGACATGCCGTCCCGCTGTCGTGCGGGTGGGGCGCCGGGTCCAGGTCCCGGGGGTCGTGCGCGGGTCGTCGGGGTGGGTCGGTGCCCGGGCGTCAGCCCGGGTCGAGCCCTGCCAGACGGTCCAGTCCGGTGAGCACGAGGCCGGCGAACGGTGAGCGGGCCGCCAGGTGCAGCCGGACGCGTCGTCCCGAACGGGCCAGCGTCGCGGGGATCGTGAAGAGCCGGAACCGCAGGGACCTGGGTTCCCAGCGCCGCGCCGCGTGCCCGTGCAGGGCGAGCATCTGCATCCAGGCGGTGATCTCGGCAGCCAAGGCCACGATCGCGCACCTGATCTGGTTGGCGGCGAAGGAGTGCAGCGGCAGGTTCGCCAGTCCGGTGTCCTTGGCCAGGCGAATGCGGTCCTCGCAGCGGGCGCGGCGTCGGTGCCGTAGCTCGAGGTCGGCGAGTTGGCCGCGGGTGGAGTTGGTGACGAACGCGGTGATCCGCATGCCGTCGACGTCCTCGAACCTCAGCTGGGCACCGGGGTGGGGCCGTTCCTTGCGGACGATCACCCGCATCCCGGGCGGCCAGCCGGTCAGGTCCATCAGGTGCGTGAGCTCGGCGACCCACGCACCGTCACGAACCTGGTCGACCGCGTCGTAGGCCGGGGCCCACACGTGCTCGGGGATGAGCTTGAGCAGGTCCGGGGTGTTGTCCGGCAACGTGAACCCGACCGAGTAGGCCAGTCGGCGCCGGGTGAGGGCCTCGATGACCTTGTGCGAGCTGCCGGCCCCGTCGATGCGGACCAGGACCGACTTGCCCCGGGTGTTCCCGGGGATCTGCGCGAGAGCCTGGCTGATGACGGTCAGGTGGTCGGCGGCGGTGTTCGACCCGGCGTTGCCCGCCCGCAGCAGGACCGCGACCGGCACGCCGGTCCCGTCGGGCCCGTGGTCGACGAACGCGCACAACGGGTGGAACCCGAACCCCCGCTTGAACGTCGGAGCCGCGTTCTGCTTCTCGCTGTGAGCCGTGACCAGGGTCGCGTCGAGGTCGATGACCAGCGGATGCACCGCGTCGCGAGCGTGGTCGGGGGCGTTCGCGCCAGCCGTCGCCCAGACCCGGGCCCTGGCCGTCGCGCGGGCGGTGTTGACCGCGGCCAGGACCTTGTCCACGTCTCCGGCCAGCCGGGCGATGGTCCGCGAGAGTGTCGGGTCCGAGGCCACCGGCCCGAACACGGTAGGTTCGGCGCGCACCGCGGCCAGGTCCGAGCACGCGTCCCCGCCCAACGCGAGCGTCAACGCCAGGTCGAGCAGGACCTTGGCCGGGTCGTGGCGTGCGAGCGGAGACCGCCAGGGCTTCAACACTTCGCGCAGCGCCCGGTCCAGGCCCGCCGCGCGGTCCACTTGTGCTCGCGGCGCCACGCCTCGATCTGGGCGACGAGGTCCGCCTCGAGCTGGGTTGGGCTGGTGTGCGGTGCGCTCGAGCGGTCGACGAGCCCGGCCTCGCCGAGCTCGTCGTAGCGGGCCTTCCACTTCGACAGCGTCTGACGCGAGACGCCAGCCTCGGCAGCCACGTGCGCGATCGGACGGGACCTGCAGCGCTCGACCAGGCGGAGCCTGCCAGCAGGGGTCAACGGGGCGTTAGCGTGACTCATCGAGGGGTAGGTCTCTCATCGGCTGGACGGTGGGTCGCACTTCCATCCTGCCGCCGAGACCTACCCCTCCCTCACGCCCCCAACAGCGCGGCCGTCAACAACCTCATGAGCCACAACAGCTAGTGGCGGGCCGCGTGGAGCACCGAGGGAGCCTGCCGTGCGGGGTGCGCCGCGCGCCTCAGTGAACAGGTGATCGCTCTGGGGCATGATCGGCGTGAACCGCGTGACAGGGAGCAGGTATGGCGGACACGACGGAGTTTGGACATGATCAGCTCGGGCATATTCTCGCGGATTACTTGCTCGAAGTGCCACGATTCCAGCGGGAGTTCTCCTGGGATGAACGCAATGTCACCGAGTACCTGGGCGATCTTGCCGAAGCGCGCCGGAAAAACGTGGACTACTTCATGGGTACGGTTGTCTTTGCGCGCCCCGATGCCGAGGATGGTCGACGGCAGATTGTCGATGGCCAGCAGCGTCTGGCGACGACGGCCATACTCCTAATTGCTGTTCGTGACCTACTCCAAGAGTACGGGAGGTTGCGGCAGGCCGAGGAGGTCGAGAAGCGCTTTCTTCGGGGCTATGTCATCTCAGCGGACGACGACGTCGAACGTCTCATCCTCAGTGCGTCCGATATTCCTTCGTACACAGCTCTCTTGGATCGCGCTGCACCGCTCCTTGAAGAGGGCGATCTGTTGAGGAAGGCCTACGAAGGGTGCATTGACCACCTGCGGGCGCTCGCACCTTCAGTCAAGGATTCTCGAAGGCTCGTAGAA
>JAHIJU010000067.1 GCA_018898235.1 Actinomycetota bacterium
CCGCGGTCACGCCCGGTTGCTAGCGTCGCGGCCGTGAACCTGGACACCCACCTCATCGGCCGGCTGCACGGCAGCCCACCGCGCCCTGCGCACGGCGGCCGACACGCCAGGTTGCGACGGACGGCAGGTCAGCCGCCCGCAGGACGAGGGGCAGCGGTTCGACGGGCCTCCCCATGGGCAGCAGGTCGACGGACCTCCGGTCCATGGGCAGCAGCAGGTCGACCGGTCGCCGGGGCGGCACTCGCGACCGCCCTGGTGCTGCTCGCCGGCTGCTCCGGCGGGGCGGTCGCCGCGCCTGGCACACCCGCGGCGCCCACCCCCACCGTCTCGGCCGCGCCCGTGTCGACCACTCCCGTGACGATCGCCTCCGGGTCCGTGGCGCTGACGTTGCAGCCCGACGCCTCGTTCGTCGCCGCGGGCGGGCAGGTGACGGTGACCGACGACGGCGACGGCTCGGTGCGCGCCACGGTCGCCGGGGCCGGAGCCGGAGCCGTCGTCATCGGCACGCTCAGCGCGGTGGCCGGCAGCACGCTGTCGGTCCAGGCGGACACCTCGGTGTCGGTCCTGGGAGCGGACGACGCCTGGGTCGGTGGCGTCGTGGTCGACGGCGTCGGCGCCGGACTGGCGGAGCTGCCCGACGGCAGTCTCGAGCTCACCGCTGCCGACGGCGCCGACCTGTGGCTGGCCAGTCAGGCCGTCGAGTCGCTCGACTGGGGGACCCGTGAGGGCGGTCGCTCGCTGGCCGTCACACCGACGCCGTGGACGCGCAGCGGCTCCCTGGCCGCCGAGGCCGGGGTCTGGGCGGCCATGAGCGCCGACCCGGAGGCGGCCACGGCCACGATGCGCGCCCAGCTCGACTGCCACCTGCTCGGTGCCCGCGACAAGGACACCTGGAACCTTGAGCCCTGGCGCCCCGAGGTCGGCGCCGCCGAGATGATCACCACGTCCTGCAACCCCACCTGACACCCCGCTGCCAGGCCCCGTACCTGCAGCCCCCTCACCCGCGGCTCGCGGCCCTTGCGGAAACTGGTCGCTGGGGAGACGCGACACGCCGCACCCGGGCTCGGAACTGACCAGTTCCCGGGTGCTGGGTGCTGGCTCGGCGGTTGGAGCAAGCGGGGGGTGGCGGCAGGGGGCGAGGGTGGGGTGGGGTCAGGGGGCGAGGGTGGAGCAGAGCCACGCCAGCTGGCGGTCGAGCTGGTAGGCCTGGCCGCCCTCGTGGTCGTTGAACTGGTAGACCTCGATCTGCTTGGGGCCGGCGTAGGCGTTGTAGGCCGCGTACACCGTGGACGGCGGGCAGATGTGGTCCCACAGGGCGACCGAGAAGAGGGTCGGCGCGGTGGCACGGGCCGCGAAGCTCACCCCGTCGACGTAGGCGAGCGTGCTGAAGACCTGCTCGACCGCGTGCCGGTGCACCGTGAGGTAGCGGGAGATCTCGCCGTACGGGTCGGAGTCGGAGACCTGGACGGCGCGGCGGAAGTCGCAGCAGAACGGCACATCGGGCATGGCACCGACGAGGCCCTCGCTCAGCCCGGCCGCGGCCAGCGTGAGAGCACCGCCCTGGCTGCCGCCGGCGACGACGACGCGCTCGGGGTCCACCTGCGGCAGCACCCGGGCCGCGTCGACCGCGCGCACCGCATCGGTGATGAGCCGCCGGTAGTAGTACGTCTCGAACGACTCGATGCCCTGGGTCATGTAGCCCGGGTGCGACGGCCCGGCGCCGTGCGGATCGGGGGTGCCGCCGCCCGTCCCCCACGACGAGCCCTGGCCGCGGGTGTCCATGAACAGGTGCGCGTACCCGGCGCTCGGGTAGGCCAGGTGCTCGACGGGCAGCCCGCGCCCACCGCCGTATCCGTTGTACTGCACGACGACCGGCAGCCGCCCCGTCGTTTCCGCAGGCACGGTGAGCCAGGCGCGCACCGGGTCGCCGGCGAAGCCCGGGAACGTCACGTCGTAGGTGTCGACCAGCCGCAGCGCGGTCGGCACCCGCACGACGGTCGGCACCATCGGCACGGTGCGGGCCTGGGCGAGCGTCGCCGCCCAGACCTCGTCGAAGTCGGCCGGTTCGGGGGTGGTGGAGCGGTACTGCTCCAGCTCGGCGAGCGGCAGGTCGATCCCGGGCATGACCAGGGGCCTTTCTGTGCGGTGCGGTCCTGGACGGACCTGCGGGTGCGGGGGGAGAGTCGGAGGCAGCGAGCAGTCAGCGCAGCAGCCCTGCGGCCACGGCGCTGGCCAGCGACGGGGCGAGCGGCAGCCGCGGGATGAGCGTGGCCTGCACCGCGTGGTAGAGATCGGCCTTGCCGGGCCAGACCTTGCCCGACGGCTGGTTCGCGGCGTCCAGCTCGTGGTGCCAGGAACCGTGCACGTGGTCCACGACGTACCGGTCCACGTAGTCCCACCACCGGGCGTACAGGTCGGCGTAGCGCTGCTCCCCGGTGCGCTGGTGCAGGGCACTGGCGGCACCGATCGCCTCGGCGCTCACCCAGTGCATCCGCTCGCGCACCACGGGGGCGCCGGCCCAGTCGGTGGTGTAGACGAAGCCGTCGGCCCCGTCGGACGCCCAGCCGTCGGCCACCGCGCGGTCGAACAGCGCGACGGCCGCGCCGGCCCAGTCGGTGCCGGTGGCCCCCGCGGCCTCCAGGTGCAGCAGCAGCCGGGCCCACTCCAGCCCGTGCCCGACGGTCGCGCCGTACGGCTTGAACGGGTCGCCGGGCCGGTCCACGTTGAGCTCGAGCTGCGGGGTCCAGTCGGCGGTGAAGTGCTCGGGCAGCCGCCAGCCGTTGGCTTCGGCCTGCGCGGCGGCGAAGGACGCGATCCGGGCGGCGCGGTCCAGCCAGAGCCGGTCGCCGGTCACGTCGGCCGCGGCCAGGAATGCCTCGACGGTGTGCATGTTGCCGTTGATGCCGCGGTACGGGTCGAGCGTGGTGAACGCGGCGTTCCAGGTGTCGTAGGCCCGCCCGTTCGACTCGTCCCAGAACCGGGTCTCGAACGTGGCCAGCGCCTCGTCGAGCAGGGTGCGCGCCCCCGGCAGCCCGGCCAACGTGGCCGAGGACGCGGCGAGCACGACGAACGCGTGCGCGTACCCGGCCTTCTCGTCGGGGTGGCTGCCGTCGGCGGCCACGGCGGAGAACCAGCCGCCGTTCGTCGTGTCCCGCAGCGGGCCGGTGAGCCCGTCGAGCGCGGCCTGCGCCACCGGGCGGCAGCCGGGCCGGCCCAGCAGCCCGCCCAGGGAGTAGACGTGCACGGTGCGCGAGGTGATCCAGGTCTCGGTCCCGCGGTCCAGC
>JAHIJU010000068.1 GCA_018898235.1 Actinomycetota bacterium
CCGGGGGTGCGCAGCCCATCGAACCGGGCTGACCGGGTACCGGCCCTGCACCGGTGCGCAGGGTGAGCGAGCGCAGCTGCCCGCCGGTCTCCATCTGCTGCAACGCCGCGAGCACGCGCGCCCGGTCGGCCTCGTCGACCGGCCGGCCGGTGGCCTGCAGGTAGCCGAGCACGCCCAGGTCACGCAGGTAGCTCTCCGGGTCGGCGTGGGCGCCGCTGCCGCCGCCCAGTCCGGCACCGGCCAGTGCTGTGTCCGCCTTGGCCGCCAGGTCGGTCGCCGCCGCCTTGGCCTTGTCGAGGAAGCCCATGGTCCCGTGTCCCCTTCCCTCGTCGACCACTCCGTCGTGGCCGATGGTGATTGCCCGCTTTCAGCCTACGCACAGCCCGCGCCCGGCGTTAGGGTCGGCGCGACAGCGGCCCACCGGTGCGGCCGCGCCGACCCGAGGACCCGCGATGACGCTGCACGGCGCACTGTTCACGGACTTCAAGGAGAACGCGTCCACCGACCAGTTCTCCCTCCAGGGCAAGAAGATGCTCAAGGCCCAGATGGGGTACGGCCCCGTCTGGTGCCGGGCCGGCTCGATGGTCGGCTACCAGGGTGACGTCCACTTCGAGAAGAAGGGGTCGGGCCTGAACAAGATGCTCAAACAGGCCGTGACGGGCGAGGGCGTCGACCTCATGCTCGCCAGCGGCCAGGGTGAGCTGTTCCTCGGCGAGCTCGCCCACGACGTGCAGGTGATCTACCTCGAGAACGACATGATCTCGGTCAACGGCGCGAGCGTCCTGGCGTTCTCCTCCTCCATCGAGTGGGACATCCACCGCCTCCAGGCCCGCGGCGGCATGATGACCGGCGGCCTGTACAACGTCGCCCTGCGGGGCACCGGGTACGTCGCGGTGGTCACCGACGGCGAGCCGGTGGCCCTCGACGTCGCCTCCGCCCCCACCTTCGGCGACCCGCAGGCCGTGGTGCTGTGGACCGCGGGCGTGACGATGGACCTGCGGGTGGACACCGGCGGCCTCGGATCGCTCATCCGCGGCGGATCGGGCGAGACCTTCCAGATGGCGTTCGGCGGTCAGGGCTACGTGCTCATCCAGCCGAGCGAGTCCGTGGTCAGCGGCGGGACGCAGTCGTCCGGCTCCAGCAGCGGCGGGGGGCTGCTCGGCGGGCTGCTCGGCTGAGCCCGACGGGCCACGTGATCCGCGCTGGTCCAGCCGTGCCCACGAGTTCGCGCCCTAGGACCTAGGTGCAAACGGGTGAGACATCCGTCTTTTTCCGGCCGCGACCCGGACGCGGCGGGAGTGCCGTGCCGCGAGGCGTCGTCGCAGGTCAGGACGGCGGGATGGCGCCTTCGCGCGCTCGCGTGCTGACGGGGCGACCAGGAGCAGCCGGGACGTTCGTCCCGTGCGGCGCGGCAAACGAGACCGATCGTCCCATGTAACAGCGCGGTACATGAGAAACGAGGCGGTCCGATGTCCACTGCTCCTGCTGGCCCGATCCTGGACGGCCGCAGCTCGCGGGCCGGCACCCGCTCGGTCACGCCGTCCGTGCGAGTCCTGGTGATGTCGGCCGTCGTCGCCGCCGTGGTCCTCGCCGCCGCCGTCGGCATCCTGGGCCTCGCCGGGATGTCGGGCACCACCGCCCAGCAGGCCCGGACCCGGTCCCTGATCGTCGGTGTCCTCGTGATCGGCTGCATCGTGGTGCTGACGCTCGGCTGGGCCGCGCAGCGGTCGATCCGGAGCGGGATCGCCCATCTCCGACGGGTCGCGGACGCCCTCGAACGCGGCGACCTGTCCGTGACGGCCGATCTGGCAGGGACGAACGAGCTCGCGCAGACCGCGGCGGCGCTCGACCGCTCGGTGCTCGACCGTCGGGACTCGGTGGGCACCCTCGGCGCGTCGGTCGCCGCGCTGGCCGAGGCCGCCGGCACGTTGTCCGGCACCTCGGAGCACATCGCCTCGGCCGCCGAGGAGACCGCCACGCAGATCGGCATGGTCTCGGCCGCCGCCGAGCAGGTGTCCCGCAGCGTGCAGGGCGTGGCCGCCGGGTCGGAGCAGATGAGTGTCTCGATCAACGAGATCGCGCGCAGCTCCGCCGATGCGGCCAAGGTCGCCACGCAGGCCGTGAGCTCCGCCGAACGGGCCAGCAGCACCGTCACCCGCCTCGGCGACTCGTCCCGCGAGATCGGCAAGGTCGTCAAGCTCATCACCAGCATCGCCGAGCAGACCAACCTCCTGGCGCTCAACGCGACCATCGAGGCGGCCCGCGCCGGTGAGGCGGGCAAGGGCTTCGCCGTGGTGGCGGGTGAGGTCAAGGACCTGGCGCAGGAGACCGCGCGGGCGACGCACGACATCTCGGCCAAGGTCGACGCGATCCAGGCGGACACCGAGGACGCCGTCGCGGCGATCGGCGAGATCGGCGAGATCATCGCCTCGATCAACACCTACCAGCTGACGATCGCGTCCGCGGTGGAGGAGCAGACCGCGACGACGGCCGAGGTCAGCCGCGCCGTCGCCGAGGCGGCCACCGGCTCGGGTGAGATCGCCCAGAACATCCTCGCCGTCGCCGAGGCCGCGGACCAGACCACCCGGAGCGCGACCGAGTCCCGCGAGGCCACCGGCCAGCTCGCCCGCAAGACCTCGGACCTCAGCACGCTCCTGAGCAAGTTCGAGTAGCGGGACGGGGCGTCTACCGCTCGTGGGCGGCGACCAGCCGGTCGTCGTCCACCCCGAGCAGGCGGCGGTCGTCGAGTCCCTCGTGCACCGTCTCGCACACCGGGGTCAGCTCGACGAACGTGATCTCGTGCCTGGCCAGCGGCAGGCGCAGCTCGATCCGGCCCCCGGCCACGCCCAGCCGGGTGTGCTCCACCGAGGGCGTCTCGTAGCGGCGCAGCACGTCGAGCTGACGGGCGTCGGGCGAGGCCGGGCGGCCCAGCTCCCGCCAGACGGCGAACGCGTTCCCGTCGTCCTCGTTGACCCGCTCACGCAGCATCAGCACACCCGTACCGTCCGGTGCCGGCGCCCCGGCGACCTGCACCGGGACGGAGAGGACCAGCTCGTGCCGCTCCGGGGCGGGCTCCCCGTCGGTGCCCCCGACCGGCGCCCACGCCAGCACGGTCACCCGACCGGCTGCGTCGGCGCACACCAGGTGGTCCTCGCCGCGGGCCAGCACCTGCGTCCCCATCCGCGCCATGAAGGCGTACAGGTGGAAGGTCGGCTTGGCGATCTGCCGGTGGGTGAGCAGCCCGAACCCGCCGTGGAAGAAGGACGTCGGGATGTTCGTCTCCTCGAACACGTCGCAGAACGTCCAGTAGGAGAACGAGTCCGCCAGGTCCCCGCCCCCGGCGATCACCGGGGCCAGGTACGCCGCGTTGTAGGCCGTGTCGTGGATCGGGTTGTCCGGCCGGTAGGAGGTGTTGAACTCGGTGATGTGCACGGGCAGCCCGGCCAGGGCCGTGCCCGCCAGGTGCTGGCGCGGGGCGCCGAACTGGGTCAGCAGATCGGCCGGCGGCATGAGCTCCTGGTAGGTGCCGAACGGGATCGGCTGCGCCTCCCTCGAAGAGTAGGCGTGCCGGCTCACGAAGTCGACGGGCACCTCGCGGCTGGTCACGAACTCCACGTAGGGCGCCCACCACTCATCGGCCCCCGGGGAGATCGCCGGGCCGCCGACCTGCAACGACGCGTCGACGTCCTTGACCGCGCGGGCGGTCGCCTCGTACAGCCGGAAGTAGGCCTGCTGGTCGGCGTTCTCCCAGAAGATGTCGAGGTTGGGCTCGTTCCAGACCTCGATCGGCCAGCGGCGCACCTCCTCGATCCCGTAGCGCCCGATCTCGTGCCGCAGGAAGGCCTGGACCAGATCGGTCCACGCCCGCAGATCGGCCGGCGGGGTGATGTTGCCCTTCCACCAGAACACCGTCCGGTCACCCGAGGCGAGCTGGGAGGGCATGAACCCCAGCTCCAGGAACGGCCGGATCCCCAGGGCCAGGAACCTGTCGTGCACCTGGTCGACGTACGTGAAGGAGTACCTGCGGTGGGTCCGGCCGTCCACGTCGTCGGTGCGCAGCACGCCCATGTCGTCGCTGAGCAGCCCGTGCCCGCGGATGTGGGTGAACCCGATCTCCCGCTGCACCCGGGCCAGCGACTCCAGGTAGTCGGCGCGCAGCGCCAGGTTGAGCCGCCCGGTGCCGACGCAGGCGCGCCAGGCCGCGGACAGCGGGCCGAGCGGAACGTCGGGGACGACGACGGTGGCCGGCATCAGGCGGCTTCGACGATCGCGAAGGAGTGCGGCGGCAGGGTCAGCCGCGCGCCGGTGGCCGTCACCGTGACGTCGAGCGGATGCGGGGCCACCTGGTCGGGACGCTCGGCACTGTTGAAGTCCCGGACCGACGAGGGCGCCAGCACGCGGGCCGTGACATCGGTGAAGGACCCGCCGCGCAGGTCGAGGTCCACCTCGACCGCGTGGTCCAGGTCGGTGTTCGACAACGACACGTGGCACCGGCCGTCGACCACGGAGGCGGAGGCGGAGACGGTGGGCACCTGACGGTCGGCGACCTGCTGGACCGCGCCCGGCGCCCGGATGTGGACCGGCACGCAGGTCGCGTCCTGGTGCACCTTGTTCATCTCGAACACGTGGTAGGTCGGCGTGCGCACCAGGGCGCCGGTGGCCTCGTCGGTGAGCAGCATGGCCTGCAGCACGTTGACCGTCTGGGCGATGTTCGCCATGGTCAGCCGCTCGGCCAACCGGTGGAACACGTCGAAGTGCACCGAGGCGACCAGGGCGTCGCGCATGGTGTTCTGCTGGTACAGGAAACCGGGGTTGGTACCGGGCTCGACGTCCCACCAGGTGCCCCACTCGTCGAGCGCCAGACCCACCTGACGGTCCGGGTCGTAGCGGTCCATCACCGCGATGTGCCGACGCAGCAACGGCTCGATGTCCTGGGCTGCGACGATGGTGCGCCAGTAGGAGTCGTCGTCGAACTGCGTCGCGCTGCCCTTGGCGGTCCAGGTGCCGCCGATCGTGTAGTAGTGCACCGACACCGACTGGAACGGCAGCACCGGGAACGTGTCGTGGGTGAGCTGGTCGACCGCGCGCATGAGCGCCTCGGTCCACTCGACGTCGCCCTCCGAGGCACCGGCCGCGATGCGGTGCAGCACGTTGTCGCCGTGGTCCTTGCAGTACAGCCCGTACTGCCGCGCGAGGTCCGCGTAGGTCTCGGCACGCATCCGGCCGCCGCCGCCCCACGGCTCGTTGCCGATCCCCCAGAACGGCACCGTCCACGGCTCCTCGCGCCCGTTCGCCCGGCGCAGCTCCACCATCGGCGAGCTGCCCGACCGGGTCAGGTACTCCACCCACTCGCTCATCTCACGGACCGTGCCCGTGCCGACGTTGCCGTTGACGTACGCCTGCGTCCCGAGCAGCTCGCACAGCGCCATGAACTCGTGCGTGCCGAAGTGGTTGTCCTCCTCGACGTCGCCCCAGTTGGTGTTGACCATGCGGGGACGCTGCTCGCGCGGGCCGATCCCGTCGCGCCAGTGGTACTCGTCGGCGAAGCAGCCGCCGGGCCAGCGCAGGTTCGGGATGTTCAGCTCCCGCAGCGCCTCGACGACGTCGAGCCGGATACCGCCCTCGTTCGGGATGGCGGAGTCCTCCCCGACCCAGAACCCGCCGTAGATGCACCGGCCCAGGTGCTCGGCGAAGTGGCCGTACAGGTGCCGGCTGATGGTCGGCCCCGGGATGTCCGCGTTGACGATGACGGTGGCGCGGGTGGGATCTGTCACGAGGTTCTCCTTCGAAGCGGGTCAGGTCGAGGCGGCGGCGCAGCCGTGGCGGGCCGACGGGCCGGTCAGGTGCGCGGCAGGTCGATCCGGGACAGCACGGTGCTGGTCGCCAGGCGCGGGTCCGCCGAGGTGACCACGTGCACCGGCCCGGTGACCGTGATCGAACCGGTGGCGTGCCGCACGGCGCACGAGGGACCCACCCACAGCTCGACCTCGCCCGGCTCGACGATCCGCACCAGATCACGCCCGCTGAACGCCAACCGGGTGGTCGGCACGGTGAACCGCACGTCGACCTGCTCGCCCGGCGCCAGGCTCACCCGCCGATAGGCGAGCAGCTGGGCGACGGGCCGCGTCACGCTCGCGTAGACGTCCCGCGCGTAGAGCTGGACGACGTCCTCACCGGCCAGGTCCCCGGTGTTGCGCACGGTGACCTGGACCTCGAACGCACCGTCCGCAGCCACCTCGCCATCGGCCACCAGCTCGGTGTGCTCGAAGGTGGTGTACGACAACCCGTACCCGAACGGCAGGACGGGCGTGCTGTCCTGCGAGGTCACCTCGGACGGTCCGCCGAGGATCGGGTGCAGGTAGGAGTACGGCTGGGCGCCGGCCGACCGCGGCATCGTCACCGGGAGCCGGCCCGACGGGTTCACCCGGCCGGACAGCGCACCGGCCAGCGCCGTCCCGCCCTCCTCACCGGGGAAGAAGGACTGGATGACGGCGGCCGGCGCCGTGGGCCCCTCGACCGCCCAGCCGACCGCGTACGGGCGGCCGGTGAGCATCACCATGACGACCGGGGTCCCGGTGGCCACGACCGCCTCGACCAGCTCCCGCTGGACACCCGGCAGCGCGAGCGTCTCGGTGTCGTTGCCCTCGCCGACCGTGCCGCGGCCGAACAGCCCGGCCTGGTCACCGACGACGACGACCGCGACCTCCGCCTGCGCCGCGAGCCGCACGGCCTCGTCGAACCCGGAGCGGTCCTCGTCCTCGACGTCGCAGCCCGCGACATGGTCGATCCGGGTGTCGGGCAGCTCGGTGCGCAGCGCCTGGAGCACCGACGGGATCGCGAACCCCATCGGGAACCCGGGGTGGTGCACCAGCACGTGGTTGGCGAAGGAGTAGCAGCCCATGAGCGCCTCGGCGCGGTCGGCGTTGGGGCCGATCACGGCGATCCGCTGCGGCGATGCACCAGCGGCGCCACCCAGCGGCAGCACACCGTCGTTGGTGAGCAGCACCACCGACTCCTCCGCCAGCCGGCGGGCCACCGCGCGGTGCGCCGGGGAGTCCAGGTCGACGGCCGTCGGCGGCTCGTCCTCGAAGGTGGCGTCGAGCAGGCCGAGCTCCTCCTTCTGGGCCAGGGCGCGCAGCACGGCCCGGTCCACGAGCGCCTCGTCCACCTCGCCGGACCGCACGAGCTCGGCCAGCGGTTCGAGGAACGTGTCGCCCGTCGGCAGCTCGATGTCGATCCCGGCGGCCAGCGCGAGTGCGGCCGCCTCCCCCTTGCTCGCCGCGACGGCGTGCATGACGTGCAGGAACGCCACCGCGAAGTAGTCGGCGACGACGACCCCGTCGAATCCCCAGTCCTCGCGCAGCAGCCGGGTGAGATAGGTGGGGTCGGAGGCCATCGGCACACCGTCAATCTCGACGTAGGAGTTCATGACCGACCGCGCCCCGCCGTCCAGCACCGCCATCTCGAAGGGCGGCAGCAGCACATCGGCGAGCTCACG
>JAHIJU010000069.1 GCA_018898235.1 Actinomycetota bacterium
GACGACGTCGAGGGCGCCTTCTTCGCCCAGTACACGTCGAACGGGGTCCTGTCGGTGTCGCCGTTCGAGACGATCGACGACCTCGGGGTCGGTCGACTGGTCAAGATCGCGGTCGAGGAGGGCCGGGCGACCAGGCCGACACTGGGTCTGGGCGTCTGCGGTGAGCACGGCGGGGACCCGGAGTCGATCCGGTTCTTCCACGGTGCGGGTCTGGACTACGTGTCCTGCTCCCCGTTCCGGGTGCCGGTGGCCCGCCTCGAGGCCGGCCGGGCCGCCGTCGAGGGCAACGTCGTCTCGGACAGCCGCTGAGCTGCGGTGCCGGGGACGCGGCCTTCGGGTCACGTCCCCGGCACACCGCCGGCCGCGCTCAGCCCCAGCGCCCCAGGCGTTGGGCCAGCAGCGCCAGTGCGACCGGTCCGGCCGTCGAGGTGCGCAGCACGTGCGGGCCGAGACGCACCGCGACCGCACCGGCCGCGACGAGCGCCGTCAGCTCGTCCTCGTCGATCCCACCCTCGGGGCCCACCACCACCAGCAGCTCGCCACCGGTCGGCAGGACGGCCTGTGCGATCGGCAGGGAGGCCTCCTCGTGCAGCACGAGGACTCCCCCACCCCCGGCCACGGTCGAGGCGACCCGGGACGCCAGCGCCTTGGAGTCGACGGCGGCCTCCACCTGCGGCACCCAGGCCCGGCGCGACTGCTTGGCCGCGGCACGGACGGTGCCCAGCCACAGCGCGCGGGACTTCGCGGCCCGTTCACCGCGCCATACGACGATCGACCGGCGAGCCTGCCAGGGCAGCACACCGTCGACCCCGACCTCGGTCGCCGCCTCGATGGCCCGTTCGTCCCGGTCGCCCTTGGCCAGCGCCTGGACCAGCACGAGCGCGAGGGCGCCGGCCGGTTCGTGCACCAGGTCGAGCGCCTCGACGAGCACACCGTCAGCGCCCGCGTGGACCACCTGACCCACCAGCCGGGCGCCTGAGCCGTCGCACACGTCGATGCGCTCACCCGGCCCACGCCGTTGGACCACACCGGCGTGCCGGGCCTCGGCGCCGCGCAGCAGGAACGTCCCGCCGACCTGCACCGGGGCCAGCTCGCCGGGTTCGACGAGGAAGACCGGCGCGCTCACCGCCCGGAGAGCTTGTCGCGCAGCTTGGCGAAGACACCGTTGCCGGAGGCGGCCAGACGCGCCTCGGGGCGCTCCTCACCGCGGAGCGCCGCGAGCTGACGGAGCAGCTCGACCTGCTGCTCATCGTCGGGCATCGGCACCTGGACGTCGACGTGCACGTGCAGGTCACCTCGTCCCCCACCGTGCAGGTGACCGACTCCGAGCCCACGCAGGCTGATCACCTGTCCCGGCTGGGTCCCGGGTCGCAGATCGACCTCGCGCGGACCGTCGAGCGTGTCGAGCATCAGCACGGTGCCCAGTGCGGCCGCGGTCATCGGCACCGGCAGCGTCGCGTGCAGGTCGTCGCCCTCGCGGGCGAACACCTCGTGCCGACGCTCGCGCACCTCCAGGTACACGTCGCCCGCGGGACCGCCGGCGGGACCGACCTCGCCCTGGCCGGTGAGCTTGATGCGTGTCCCGGTGTCCACACCGGCCGGCACGTCGACCGGCAGGGTCCGGCGAGCACGCACCCGACCCTCACCCGAGCACTCGGTGCACGGTTCGGGGATCACGGTGCCGAAACCGTGGCAGGCCGGGCACGGCTGGGTGGTCATGACCTGGCCGAGGAAGGAGCGGGCGACCCGCTGCACCTGCCCGCGTCCGCCGCACACGTCGCAGGTGCGCGGGCTGGTGCCCGGCCGGCAGCAGGTCCCCTGGCAGGTGGGGCAGAGCACGGCCGTGTCCACCGGCACGTCGCGGTGCGCACCGAACGTCGCCTCGACCAGGTCGAGGTCGAGGCGCACCAAGGCGTCCTGACCGCGGCGGGCGCGCGGCACGGGTCCGCGCTGGCCACCGGTCGCCGCACCGAAGAAGGTCTCGAAGATGTCCTGGAACCCGAAGCTGCCGCCGGCACCGCCACCCGGCGAGGCCGGGTCGCCGCCGAGGTCGTACATCCGGCGCTTCTCGGCGTTGCCGAGCACGTCGTAGGCGCGGCTGACGTCCTTGAACTTGTCCTCCGCCGTCGGGTCGTTGCCGGCCACGTCGGGGTGCAGCTCACGGGCGAGCTTGCGGTACGCCTTCTTGACCTGCTCGGGGGTGGCGTCCTTCGCGACGCCGAGCACGGCGTAGTAGTCGGTCACAGGTGGGGGTGCTCCTTGCCTTGTCGCTCGGCCGGGTCTCAGCCCGCGAGGATCCGGGTGAGGTACCGGGCCACCGCGCGCACCGCGGCGATGGTTCCCGGGTAGTCCTGGCGCAGCGGGCCGACCGAGCCGATCCTGGCGACGGCGTGGCCGTCACCGTACCCGGTGGACACGATGGACGTCTCGAGCAGCCCCTCGTGACGGTTCTCCCGTCCGATGCGCACCGCGACGGCGGCCCCGTCCTCGGCCATCTCGGTGAACAGCTTGAGGAGCACGACCTGCTCCTCGAGCGCCTCCAGGACCGGGCCGATGCTGCGGGCGAAGTCGGCCGGTGCGGTCCGGGCCAGGCTCGCGGTCCCGGCGACCACCACGCGCTCCTCGCTCTCCTGGGCCAACGTCTCGGCGAGCACGGTGACGACCGGTGCCACGAGCACCCGTTCGTCCTCGCCCAGCTGTTCGGTGAGCTGGGTGCGCACGCTGTCGAGGTCGGACAGCCGCAACCCGACGGCCACGGCGTTGAGGTGCAGGCGCAGCCGCGCGACGGCCTCCTCGTTGACATCCGTCGCCAGCTCGAGCGTGCGCTGCTCGACCCGGCCGGTCGCGGTGATGATGACGACCAGGACGTGCCGCACGCCCACCGGGACGAGCTCGATGTGACGCAGCGCCGACCGGCGCAGTGACGGGTACTGGACCACCGCGACCTGGTGGGTGAGCTGGGCGAGCAACCTGACGGCCCGGTCCACGACGTCGTCGAGGTCGACGGCGTCCTCCAGCAGCGTGCCGATCGCGCGGCGTTCGGCGATGGACAGGGGCCGGACCTGCGTGAGCTGGTCGACGAACGTGCGGTAGCCCTTGTCGGTCGGTACCCGCCCCGCCGAGGTGTGCGGCTGGACGATCAGCCCGGCCTCCTCGAGGGCAGCCATGTCGTTGCGGATGGTCGCCGGGGAGACCCCGAGCCGGTGCCGTTCGGACAGCGCCCGGGAGCCGACCGGCTCCCGCGTGGCGACGTAGTCCTCGACGATCGCACGCAGCACGTCGAGCCGTCGGTCGTCACCCACCGCCACTCCGTCCGCCTTCCGTCGTCCTGACCGGCCCACGCCCGGCCGCATGCCGCCGAGCCCGCAGCACCCACCGAGCCCACACCC
>JAHIJU010000070.1 GCA_018898235.1 Actinomycetota bacterium
GGCCGTCCCGTCGGTGGGCGGTCCGAGGAAGGATGGCTGTCATGGTGGACAACCCACGGGCCCGGCGGTTGGCCGAGCGGGTGCAGCAGATCGTGGCGCAGATGCTCGACACGCGGATCAAGGACCCCCGACTGGGGTTCGTCACGATCACCGATGTGCGCGTGACCGGCGACCTGCAGCACGCGGACATCTACTACACGGTGCTCGGTGACCAGGCCGAACGGGACGGGTCCGCCGTGGCTCTGGCATCGGCGACCGGGATCATCCGCTCCGAGGTCGGCCGCCAGACCGGTGTACGACTGACCCCGACGCTCGCGTTCCACCTGGATGCGGTGCCCGAGACCGCCGCGCACCTGCAGGCGGCGCTCGACGAGGCCGCCCGCCGGGATGCCGAGGTGGCGGCGCTCGCCCGCGGCGCCCAGCCGGCCGGCGAGGCCGATCCCTACCGTCGTCCCGCGCAGGACGACGACGACGAGGCCTAGCCCCGTGCCCAGGCCCGCCGTCGGGGGACCGGTCGACTCGTGACCGAGCCCCTCGTCCGGCTTGCCGACGGCACCGTCAAACAGGTCTCCCCGCTCACCGGCACGACGGTGTGGACGGTGCCGGGCCGCGGGGCCCGGCCGTTGACCGTGCCCGATCGCGAACGTCGGCCCGTCGTGGGCGGCGGCGCCGATCGGCTGTGCGTCTTCTGCTGGGATCGGATGGCCGAGACGACCCCGGAGAAGAGCCGGCTGGTGGTGGACGCCGGGGGTGCGGTCCGCACGGTCCATGACGTCCCGGCGTCGCGGCTGGGCGCCGAGGTCCCCGAGCTGCGCTCCTTCGGCAACCTGTTCGAGATCGTCTCGCAGCGGTACTGGCGCACCAACCACGGGACGGTCACGCCGGCACGGGTGCACCAACGGGCCCGGGACTACGTGAGCGAGCCGGCCGGGCGCGCCCAGGTGGAGGCGTTGCTCGCGGCGCGGGCCGGTGCGGCGGGCGGCGAGCCGGCGTCGCCCGGATCGCCGCGGTGGTGGCAGGACGTCGAGGACCTGTTCGACGGTTCGCACGATGTGGTCGTGGCGCGTCGGCACCTGGTCGATGGAGCGCGGTTCACCGATGAGCTGGCCGGTCCGGGGACGCTCGACGTGACTGAGCACCGGCGCTTCATCGCGTTCACGGTGGCCGGGCTGCGCCGGGTCTACCGGGACCAGCCGGCCGCGCGGTACGTGGCCGTCTTCCAGAACTGGCTGCGCGCGGCCGGTGCCTCCCAGGACCACCTGCACAAGCAGCTCGTCGCGATCGACGAGGACGGGCCGCAGCTCGCTCGGGAACTGGTGCTGGCGCGCTCCGATCCCGCGCTCTACCAGCACGCGGTCCTCGATCTGGCGGTCCGTCACCACCTCGTGGTGGCCCGTAACGAGCACGCCGTGGTCGTCGCCGGCATCGGCCATCGCTACCCGTCGCTCGAGGTGTACTCCACGGCCCCGGCCCAGCTTCCGTGGGAGCACACCCCGGCACAGGTGGACGCCTTCGCCGACCTGCTGCACGCGGTGCACGCGGCCACGGGGCCGCAGGTGCCCAGCAACGAGGAGTGGCACCATCGCCCACCCGGTGCCGACCAGCCGATGCCATGGCGCGCCGTGATCAAGTGGCGGGTCTCGACGCTCGCGGGTTTCGAGGGCGGGACCAGGATCAACGTGAACACGATCGACCCGTGGCAGGTCGCCGACCGGGTGGTGCAGCGACTGGTCGAGCTGCGCGCCGCCGGCCTGGTGGCGCCGATGGCGATCGGTGACCAGTGCGAGGACCTCGTGCTGCGCTACGGCCAGGAGGCGGCTCGATGACCGGCACCGGACAGCGGACCCAGGACGGGCCGCCCCGGCGTCCCACGGCCGATGACGGCGTGGTGGTCGTCGACAAGCCCGCAGGCTGGACCAGCCACGACGTCGTCGCCCGGCTGAGACGGCTCGCGGGGACCCGCAAGGTGGGTCACGCCGGCACGCTGGACCCGATGGCCACCGGTGTGCTGGTGGTCGGCATCGGGCGGGCCACCCGGCTGCTCACCTACGTGACGGGGGCCGACAAGGAGTACCTGGCCACGGTGCGGCTGGGCGCTGCGACCACGACCGACGACGCCGAGGGCGAGGTCGTGCACGCCCCCGGCGCCACCGGCCTCGACCACCAGAGGCTGCGGGACGCCATGGGCCCGCTCACGGGTGACGTGCTCCAGGTGCCCAGTGCCGTCTCGGCGATCAAGGTCGACGGGCAGCGGGCCTACGCCCGGGTCCGGGCCGGCGAGGACGTGCAGCTCGTGGCCCGTCCGGTGCACGTCGCCGCGTTCGAGCTGCTGGCGGTCCGGGAGATCGAGACCTGGACCGATCTGGACGTGCGCGTCGTGTGCTCCTCCGGCACCTATGTGCGGGCGCTGGCCCGGGACCTGGGTGACGCGCTCGGCACGGGTGGGCACCTGACGGCGTTGCGGCGCACGCGGGTCGCCGGCTTCACCCTCGACCAGGCGCGCACGCTCGACGAGCTCGCCCGCGACGGCGACCAGGCGTCCGACGGACGGCTGCCGGTGCTCAGCCCGGCGCGGGCGGCCGGCGCGGTGATGCCGGTGCGTGAGCTGACCGTCGACGAGGCACGCGAGCTGTCGTTCGGACGTGCCGTGGCCGCGACGCCCTCGGGGACGCCCGTCACCGGTCCCGTGGTCGCCGAACCGCCCGTCACCGGTCCCGTAGCCGCCGTCGGGCCGGACGGCCGGCTGGTCGCCGTGCTCACGGTGCGCGACGGGCTGGCCCGGCCGGTGCTGGTGCTGGCGCCGGCGCACTGACGTCCGGCGAGGAGCGAGGGTGCACGTGGCCGCCGTACGAGATGGCAGGCTGTGGCGTCGGGGTTGTCGGAAGGAGCGGTGTGCAGGTCTGGCGTGACGTCGAGCAGGTGCCGGCGGACTTCGGTCCCTCGGCCGTGACCATCGGGAACTTCGACGGTGTGCACCGGGGGCATCAGAGCGTGCTCACCGCCGTCGCCCACGACGCCCGTGCGACCGGGCTGGCCTCGGTGGCCCTCACGTTCACGCCGCACCCGCTGCAGGTGCACCGGCCGGACAGCGCACCGCCGTTGCTCACGGGCGACGCCGATCGCCTGGAGCTCCTGGGCCGCACCGGGCTGGACGCGGTGCTGCTGTGCACCTACACGCTGGCCTTCGCTGCGCAGACGCCCGAGGAGTTCGTGCGCACCTACCTGGTGGACGGCCTGCACGCCCAGGTGGTCGTCGTGGGTCGGGACGTGCGGTTCGGCCGGGGCAACGCCGGCGATCTGTCGACGATGCAGGAGCTGGGCGCCCGCCTGGGGTTCCGGGTCGAGGTGGTCGAGGACGTGACGGCGCCCAGCGACAACCGTGCGCCCGAGCTCGACGGTGAGCGGGTGCCGCGTCGCTGGTCGTCCACCTGGGTGCGCGAGCTCCTGGCCGAGGGCCGGGTCGCCGAGGCCGCCCTGGTGCTCGGACGTCGGCACCGCATCCGCGGTCTGGTGGTCCACGGCGACGCCCGCGGACGCGAGCTGGGCTACCCGACGGCGAACCTGGACCCGGCGGCGAGCGGGATGGTGCCGGCCGACGGCGTCTACGCCGGGTGGCTGCGCTGCACGCGGACCAGCGACGGGACCCCGCTGGGCGAGGGCGGGCCGATGCTGCCGGCCGCCGTCTCGATCGGCACGAACCCCACGTTCGACGGTGCCCAGCGCCGGGTCGAGGCCTACGTACTCGACCGTACGGACCTGGACCTGTACGGCCAGGAGGTGGTGCTGGAGCTCGTCGAACGGCTGCGCCCGACGCTGCGCTTCTCCTCGGTCGACGAGCTGCTGGTCACCATGGCCGACGATGTCGCGCGGGTCCGGCAGGTGCTGACCGGGAGCTGACGGCGCAGGCCCCGGGGCCGGCGGCCCCGACTCAGAGGCCGGCCAGGGCCGTCGCGAGGTCGTCCAGCAGGTCGTCGACGTCCTCGATCCCGACCGACAGCCGAACGAGGTCGTCGGGCACCTCGAGCGCGGAGCCGGCCACCGACGCGTGGGTCATGGCCGCCGGGAGCTCGATGAGCGACTCCACCCCACCGAGCGACTCCGCCAGCGTGAACAGCCTGGTCGCCGCGCACAGCGCCCTGGCCCGCTCGGATGATCCGACCCGGAGGGACACGATGCCGCCGAACCCGCGCATCTGCCGGGCCGCCACCGCATGCCCGGGGTCGTCCGGCAGGCCCGGGTAGTGCACGGAGGTGACGCCCGGGTGCCCGGCCAGGAACTGGGCGACGGCCAGCGCGTTCGTCTGGTGGCGTTCCATCCGGACGGCCAGCGTGCGCAGGCCGCGCAGCGTGAGCCAGGCGTCGAACGGTCCGGCGACGGCGCCCGCCGCGTTGTGCAGGAACCCGACGGCATCGGCCAGCGACGTGGTCCCGGTGGGTCCGGTGCGCCCACCGGGCAGTGTGGCGTCCGGCGCGGTGACGAGCGCGCCCCCGACGACATCGGAGTGCCCGCCGACGTACTTGGTGGTCGAGTGCACGACGACGTCCGCACCGAGCGTCAGTGGGGTCTGCAGGTACGGGGTGGCGAAGGTGTTGTCGACGACGAGCAGGGCGCCCGCACGGTGGGCGACCTTGGACAGCGCGGCGATGTCGGACACCCGCAGCAACGGGTTGGTCGGGGTCTCGACCCAGACCAGGCGCGTGCGGCCCGGCTGGATCGCGGCGGCCACGGCCGCGGCGTCGGTGAGCCTGGCCGGGGTGTGGTCCACCTGCCAGCCGCCGAGCACCCGGGCGATCAGCCGGTAGGTGCCGCCGTAGGCGTCGTCGGGCACGACGACGTGGTCGCCGGGGCGCAGCACGGCCCGCAGCAGCGTGTCCTCGGCCGCCAGACCGGAGGCGAACGCGAAGCCGCGGTCACCGTGCTCGAGATCGGCCAGGGCGGTCTCGAGCGCCGTCCGGGTCGGGTTCGCCGACCGGGAGTACTCGTAACCGGAGCGCAGCCCGCCGACCCCGTCCTGGGCGTAGGTCGAGACCTGGTAGATCGGCGGCACGACGGCCCCGGTCAGCGGATCGGGGGACTGTCCGGCGTGGATCGCGCGGGTGGCGAAGCCGTCGGTGTGGTCGGTGCTCATCGGGTGGCGTGCTCCAGAAGGTCGGCCCGGGTCAGGACGCCGACCGGGTGGCCGTCCTCCACCACGAGCAGGGCATCGGCGTCGCGCAACGCCTTGGTCGCACTCTGCGCGGACTCGTGGGCCCCCACCTGGGGCAGCGGGGCGCCCATGTGCCGCGACACCGGGTCGGACAGCTGCGCGCCGCCCGAGTACAACGCGTCCAGCAGCTCGCGCTCGGTGACCGAGCCGGCCACCTCGCCCACGGTCACCGGTGGCTCGGCGCTGACCACGGGGACCTGGGAGACGTCGAACTCGCGCAGGATCGCGATGGCGTCGCGGACGGTCTCGCCCGGATGCGTGTGCACCAGATCGGGCAGCCCGCCGCTCTTGCCGTGCAGCACGTCGCTGACCGTCGCCTCACCGTCCTGGGCCGGAAGGAAGCCGTACGAGCGCATCCACGGGTCGGAGAAGATCTTCGACAGGTACCCGCGCCCGGAGTCGGGCAGCAGCACGACGATGACGGCCTCGCGGGCCGCCGCCGGGTCCTGCTCCTCCAGCCGTCGGGCCACCCGCAGCGCGGCCACCACGGCCATCCCCGAGGAGCCGCCGACGAGCAGCGCCTCCTCGGTCGCCAGCCGACGGGTCATCGTGAACGACTCGGCGTCGCCGATCGCCTCGATCTCGTCCGGCACCGTCGGGTCGTAGGCCCCCGGCCAGAAGTCCTCGCCCACGCCCTCGACGAGGTACGGCCGCCCCGCCCCGCCGGAGTAGACCGACCCGAGCGGGTCGGCGCCGACCACGGTGACTGGTCCGGAGGTGCGCCGGCTGCTGACGTCGTGCAGGTAGCGGCCGGTGCCGGTGATCGTGCCGCCGGTACCGACCCCCGTGACGAAGTGGGTGAGGCGCCCGTCGGTGGCCTGCCAGATCTCCGGCCCGGTGGAGGCGTAGTGGCTGGCCGGGCCGTCGGGGTTGGCGTACTGGTTCGGCTTCCAGGCCCCGGGGGTCTGCGCGACGAGGCGGTCGGCGACGCTGTAGTACGAGGCGGGGTCGTCGGGCGCGACCGCGGTGGGGGTGAGCACGACCTGCGCCCCGTAGGCCCGCAGCACGTCGACCTTCTCGCTGCTCACCTTGTCCGGGCACACGAAGATGCAGCGGTAGCCGCGGGCCGCCGCGACCAGCGCCAGGCCGACGCCGGTGTTCCCGCTGGTGGGCTCGATGATCGTGCCGCCGGGGAGCAGCTCCCCACGCTCCTCGGCGCCCTGCACGAGGCGGGCGGCGATACGGTCCTTCACCGACCCGCCCGGGTTGAGGTACTCGACCTTGGCCAGCACGGTCGCCGACAGTCCGTCCGTGACCGAGGAGAGCCGGACCAGCGGGGTGTGGCCGACGAGATCGGCGATGTGCTCGGCGTACTGCATGCGGCGCTGCTCCTCAGGACTGGACGCGGACGGCGTAGCTCGGGTCGATCCGGTAGCCCACGCCCCAGACCGTCGCGACGAGGTCGGCCAGTCCAGTCTTGGCACGGAGTCGGCGCACGTGCACGTCGATGGTGCGGGTGCCGGCCGAGAGCTCGTGACCGTGCCAGACGGCCTCGAGCAGCTCGGCGCGGGGGACGGTGCGCCCTTCGGCCCTGGCCAGGTGCACGAGCAGCGCCGTCTCCTGGGCGGTGAGCTCGATGTGACGACCCGAGGCGGTCACGGTGCGGCGCAGCGGGTCGACCACGACATCGGCCTCGGGTGCGAGCCGGTCGAGCCGGTCACGGAAGGTCGAGGTGCGGTCGCTCGGCAACGAGCGGGTCGGCTGCCCGGGGGAGGAGACCACCGCCCGGGCGCGGGCCTGCGGGAACCACTCCCCGGCCAGCTCGGCCAGGGTGGCGACGACACGGAGCACCTCGGCGGGGTCCTGGTCCTCGACGGCGGACAGGTCGACCGACAGGACGAAGCCCCGGCTCGGGCCGGCCGGCCGTGGGGTGGGCGGGCGGGCCGCGGTGCGTGCTGCACCAAGTCGCTGCGCATGACGTGCGGGTGCGGGCGAGGAGGCGAGTGCGAGGGGCATGGCAGATCCCGGTCTTGTGCCGCGACCGGGTGCGGTCGCGGGTGCCGGCTGTGCCGGCTCGGTCAGGGCTGGAGGTTCAGGCCTGACACGGACACGGGCACATGCGCGCAGCGGGACGCGGCGCCGGACGGCGCGGTGCGTTCAGCTGGGGGGCCACAGCCGAACCCTCGCACGGCCTGACGGCGACCCGGAAGCCTGCCCCGGTCTGTGTCCCGAATGATGAGACAGGTGTGAAGCCGATGCGGTCGACCGGCATCGCGGCGCCCGTGCGGTCCGGACGGCGACGCGGGCCCGCGTCGCCGTGTGCGGACGGACGGGGCGCGCACGTCCCCCGACGTCTGGACGGTGAGGTACGCCTGGTAACCTGGACGGGCCGTCATTCCGGCCGCGGACCCAGAGAGCCCGGGAGAACCAGCCCCGGAGCACCGCGCAACGACATCCGAGGAGAGCTGTGCCGCTCGACAGTGCCATCAAGCAGTCCATCATGACCGAGTACGCCACGCATGAGGGCGA
>JAHIJU010000071.1 GCA_018898235.1 Actinomycetota bacterium
AGCGTGAGACACGAGGACCTCCTGGTCGTCGAGCGGACCTTCAGCAGTCCCACTCCACGCCAGGAGGTCTTCGCCTGTCCACGATCAATCAGAGCGTGTCGTCACACTCGCTCAACCAACGCCCCTGGGCAGTACAGCTAGCCCCCCACCCACCCCCGAAGTCGCGCCGGATCGGCTGCCCGGCGCGACTTCGGCCATGATCTCGGCCGATTCGGCGAGAGTCAGCCGATCGGGCGGGATCTGGCGGGCTGACCTGGGGCGGCATGGGGTGGTTGGGGCGGGGAAGACCTGCGGTGGGGATCTACAGTCGCGGGGGTGACCAGTTCCTTCGACCTGACCCTGCCCGAGCTCAGGACCCGCACGTCGGAGAAGTGGGTGCGCTACCCGCCGGACGTGCTGCCGCTGTGGGTCGCCGAGATGGATGTGCGGCCCGTCCCCGCCGTCGTCGAGGCCGTGAACCGCACCGTCGCCGCAGGGGACACCGGCTACCCGGGTGGGCGCGCCTACGCCGAGGCGTACGCCGCGTTCGCCGCCGACCGCTGGGGCTGGACCCTCGACCCGGCGTCGCTGCGTCGGGTGCCCGATGTGCTCACCGGGATCGCCGAGCTGATCGGCCTGCTCACCGCGCCGGCCGGTGCCGTGGTCATCAACCCGCCGGTGTACCCGCCGTTCGTCTCGGTCATCACCCACACCGGCCGACGGGTGGTCCCCGCGCCCCTGGGAGCCCGGGGCCGGCTCGACCTGGACGTGCTGGCCGAGGCGTTCGAGCAGGCCGGGCCGGGCTCGGTCTACCTGCTGTGCCACCCGCACAACCCGACCGGCACCCTGCACACCGCTGTCGAGCTGGCCGCCGTCGGCGCGCTGGCCCGGCGCGCCGGGGTGCGCGTGGTGGCCGACGAGATCCATGCGGCGCTCGTCCTGTACGGCGCCTTCACCCCGACGACGACGGTGATCCCCGACGCGTTCGCCCTGCACTCGGCGTCCAAGACGTTCAACCTGGCGGGGCTGCCGTCGGCCCTGCTCATCCCGGGCCCGGATGCGCGGGCGGACCTGGCGCGGATGTCACCGTTCGCCGGTCACGGGTCGAGCAACCTCGGCGGGATCGCCCAGACCGCCGCGCTGCTGCACGGTGGCGCCTGGCTGGACGGGCTGCTCGACGACCTGCGCGCCAACGTCGCACTGCTCGACACCCTGCTGACCCGGCTGCTCCCGGCGGCGACCTGGACACCGCCGCAGGCCACCTACCTGACCTGGCTCGACCTGCACGCGGTGGTGCCCGCGGGCGTCGATCCTGCCCAGCACCTGCTGGACCGTGCCCGGGTGGCGGTCAACCCCGGTCCCGCGTTCGGGGCCGGGGGCGCCGGCTTCGTGCGGCTCAACGTCGCGACCTCGCCGGCGATCCTCACCGAGGCGATCGAGCGGATCGCCGCCGCCGCCGTCTGACGGCCGGGGCCCCGGCGGGGCGGGGTCCCTGCCCGTCGCCGACGCGCGCCGGACAGCAGCAGCGGCGCGGCACGACGACGGCCCCCGGTCGCGTGACCGGGGGCCGTCGATGGTGGTGCCGGCACCGGGTGCTCAGGCCTTCGCGGCCTCCAGCCGCGTCGTGGCTTCGCCGTGCTGGACCTCGATCCGGCGCGGCTTGGCCTCCTCGGCGACCGGGATCGTCAGCGTCAGCACACCGTCGGTGTACGTCGCGGCGATGGCGTCGAGCGCCAGACCGCGGCCGACGGTGAGCTGGCGGGCGTAGGTGCCGACCGGGCGTTCCTTCGCCAGCCACTGCACATCGCCCTCGGACGTGGCGGTGCGCTGCGCGCGGATGGTGAGCGTCCGGTCCTCGACGTTGACGTCGATGGTGCCCGGGTCGACGCCCGGAAGGTCCAGGTGCAGCACGTAGTGGTCACCTGTGCGGTACAGGTCCAGCGGCATCGACGCCGCGGCGCGGTCTGCTGCGACGAGCTGGCCGAGCATGCGGTCCATCTCGTGGAAGGGGTCGAATCGCATAGCCATGAGTCCACCTCCTCAGCTCGGGACCCGGCCTCTCCGGGCCCCACGGTTCACCGGCGGCGGCGTCCGCCACCGGCTGGCTACGTCTCAATTCCTAGCACTCACCACAGGAGAGTGCTAACGATCCGCGGGTCCGTTCGCTCATGGGGAACAGGGCCGCGCCGAGGGTGGCGGCTCGGCGGCCAGAGGGCTCGGCGGAGCAGGAACTCGCGGGGGTCTGGCTCAGCGCGCGCCGGCAGGAACCACGGCGGCGGTCAGGGCGTGCACGATGCGGACGTCGGCGTCCAGCCAGGGCACGGTCAACCACTGGCCCGCGGGCAGCCAGCGCAGCTCGTCGTGCTCGACGAGAGGTTCGGGGGTACCGGAGACGATCTCGGCCATCCACAGCCGCATCACGTACCGGTCGGAGAGCAGCCAGCCACCGTCGTCGGGTCCGATGACCTCGGGGCCGAGCCCGACCCGGACGCCGAGCTCCTCGCGCAGCTCACGGTGCAGCGCCTGTTCGGGCGACTCGCCGACCTCGACCTTGCCGCCCGGGAACTCCCAGCGGCCGGCGAGGCTCGCCGGGCGCAGCCGACGGGCGGCGAGCAGCGCGGTCGGGGCGTCCAGGTCGTCGACCAGGGCAGCCGCCACCACGAGGACCGGGCTCATGCCCGGTCCGCTCGCGCGCGGGGTCGCGGACGGGTCACTGGATGCCGTGCGCCTGCGCCCACGCGACGGCCTCGGCACGCGTCGAGACGCCGATCTTGCGGTAGCAGGACCGCACCTGCGACTTCACCGTGTTCCGGGTGACGAACAGCCGGGTGGCGATCTCCTCGAGGGTGACGTCCTCCGTGAGCTCGCTCAGCACGACCCGCTCGCGCCGAGTCAGCGCCTGGCCCAGGACATCCATCGGCTCTCGAATTTCGACCATGCTCATGTTGACCTCCGGTGAAGGGTGACCCCACGTCAGCGGTGCCACCGTTGCCTCGTACCGGATGAGAGCCCGGGTGTGGCGGGACATGACGCCACTTTCTCACCCGAATTCTCACCCGACCGCACGGCACGGCGCGAGCCCGCTTCTGCTCCAGAGGACTCGGTCGATCATCGGCTGATACATCCGGACAAATCGGTCACCCGAACGGGTGCCCCGGGAGTCAGGACAAGGCCGCGTACTGCTCCGCATCCAGCAGCGCGCCCGTGCTCTCGACCTGCACGGTGAACAGCCAGCCGGCGCCGAACGGGTCGGCGTTCACGAGCGCGGGGTCGTCCACCGCGGCCTGGTTGACCTCGACGACCACACCGGTCACCGGCGAGTAGAGCTCGGACACGGACTTGGTGGACTCGATCTCGCCGACGACGGCACCGGCGACCACCTTCGCGCCGACGGCCGGCAGCTCCAGGTAGACGACATCGCCCAGGGCGTCCGCGGCGACGTCGGTGATGCCGACGGTGGCCGGGTCGCTCGAGCTGAGCCACTCGTGCTCGGCGGTGTACTTCAGATCGGCGGGCGGGGTGCTGGTCATGACTTCTCCTTGCGGACTGTGACGTGCGGGGCGGGCGGCGGGAGCAGGACGGCGGGGGTGCGGACGAGGTGGGCTCAGCGTGCCCGACGGTAGAACGGCAGCGCCACGACACGCACCGGCTCGGCCCGTCCGCGCACGTCCACCGCGAGCTCGGTACCGGGCTCGGACAGCTCCGGCGGCACGTAGGCCATCGCGATCGGGTGGCCGAGCGTGGGCGACGGCATCCCGGAGGTGACGACGCCGACCGGCGTGCCGTCGGCGAGCACCGCGTACCCGTCCCGGGCCGCGCGGCGGCCCAGTCCCTCGAGCCCGACGAGCGTGCGGGTGCCGGGCTGCTGCGCCCGGGCGGCCAGCGGCTCGCGCCCGACGAACGGGATGGCGGCACCGTCGGCGCCGATCTTGTCGAGCTTGACGACACGGCCCAGACCGGCGTCGTAGGGCGTGGTGGTGGCGTCCAGCTCGTGGCCGTACAGCGGCATCCCGGCCTCCAGCCGCAGGCTGTCGCGGGCGGCCAGCCCGGCCGGGACCAGGCCGAACGGCTCGCCGGTGGTCAGCAGCGCGGCCCACAGCGCCGGGGCCACCGGGGCCGGGACGAAGAACTCGAAGCCGTCCTCACCGGTGTAGCCGGTGCGGGCCAGCATCCCGGCCGTGCCGTCGACCGTCACCGGCAGGAACGCGTAGTACTTGAGCGTCGCGGGCGTCACGCCGAGCGCCGGATCGACGACCAGGCCGGGCAGCGCCTCGACGATCTCCAGCGCGCGCGGCCCCTGCACGGCGACCAGGGCGGTGGCCGGGGAGTCGTCGCTGATCGTCACCTCCAGGCCGGTGGCGCGGGCGGCGAGCTCGGCGAGCACCGCCTCGTGGTTCGAGGCGTTGGCCACCACCATGTACTCGGCCTCATCGACCCGGTAGACGATGAGGTCGTCGATCACGCCGCCGTCGGCCGCGCAGATCATCGTGTACCGGGCCCCGTTGGTCCGCAGCGCCGACAGGTTGCCGACCAGCGCCAGGTCGAGGAAGCCCGCGGCCCCCGGGCCGCGCACCCCGATCTCGCCCATGTGCGACAGGTCGAACAGCCCCGCGGCGGTGCGCACCGCGCTGTGCTCGGCCAGGTCGGAGGTGTAGCGCAGCGGCATCAGCCAGCCGGCGAACGGCACCAGCGTGGCGCCGAGCGCCTCGTGGGCCGCGCGCAGCGGGGTGGGGCGGGGGTCGGTCGTCGCGTCGGTCAACGCAGGGTCCCTTCGGGGCGCAGCGGGTGGAGGCTCGGGCGGCAGGCGGTCGGGCGGGCGGCGGTCATTCGGCGAACGCCTCGACCGGCGGGCAGCTGCAGACCAGCTGCCGGTCACCGCGGGCGCCGTCGATCCGACGAACCGGCGGCCAGTACTTGGCGGCCCGCAGCGAGGCCAGCGTGAACGCGGCCAGGGACCGCGGGTAGGGGTGCGTCCATTCGTCGGCGGTCACCGATGCGGCGGTGTGCGGGGCGTTGCGCAGCGGGGAGTCGTCCACCGGCCAGGTGCCGGCCGCGACCTGGTCGATCTCGGCGCGGATGGCGAGCATCGCCTCGACGAACCTGTCGAGCTCGGCCAGGTCCTCGGACTCGGTGGGTTCGACCATGAGGGTGCCGGGCACCGGGAACGCCAGCGTCGGGGCGTGGAAGCCGTAGTCGGCCAGGCGCTTGGTGACGTCCTCGGCCGTGACGCCGGTGTCGTGGGTGATCGCGCGCAGGTCGAGGATGCACTCGTGCGCCACCAGCCCGCCGGGGCCGGTGTAGAGCACGGGGTAGGCCTCGCGCAGCCGGGCCGCCACGTAGTTCGCGGCGAGCACCGCGACGCTGGTCGCCCGGGTCAGCCCGGGGCCGCCCATCGCCGCGACGTACGCCCAGGAGATCGGCAGCACCCCGGCCGATCCCCAGCGGGCGGCCGAGACCGGCGCGTTGCCGCCCAGCCCGCCGGGCGTCGGGTCGCCGGGCAGGTACGGCGCCAGGTGCTCGGCCACCGCGACCGGGCCGACGCCCGGGCCGCCGCCGCCGTGCGGGATGGCGAACGTCTTGTGCAGGTTGAGGTGCGAGACGTCGCCGCCCAGCTCGGCCGGCCGGGCCAGTCCGACGAGGGCGTTGAGGTTGGCCCCGTCGATGTAGACCTGGCCGCCCGCGGCGTGCACCAGCTCGGCGACGGTGCGCACGCCCTCCTCGTAGACGCCGTGCGTCGAGGGGTAGGTGATCATGATGGCTGCCACCCGCGGCCCGTGCTCGGCGATGCGCGCGCGCAGGTCGTCCAGGTCGATGGACCCGTCGGGCGCGGTCGCGACGACGACGACGCGCAGGCCCGCGAGCGCCGCGGAGGCCGCGTTGGTGCCGTGCGCGGACGCCGGGATGAGGCAGACGTCACGCGCCTCGTCCCCGCGCGCCCGGTGGTAGCGGCGGATCGCGAGCAGCCCGGCGAACTCGCCCTGCGACCCGGCGTTCGGCTGCAGGCTCACCGCGTGGTACCCGGTGATCTCGGCGAGCCAGGCCTCCAGCTCACCGGCCAGCCGGGCCGTGCCGGCCTGCGAGGCGAGCGGGGCGTACGGGTGCACGTCGGCGAACTGCGGCCAGCTGATGGGTTCCATCTCGACGGTCGCGTTGAGCTTCATGGTGCACGAGCCCAACGGGATCATCGTGCGGTCCAGCGCGAGGTCCTTGTCGGACAGCGCCCGCAGGTAGCGCAGCATCCCGGTCTCCGAGCGGTGCGCGTGGAACACCGGGTGCGTGAGGTAGCCCGTGCTGCGCGGGTGGGCGACGGGCCGCACCTGCGGGCTG
>JAHIJU010000072.1 GCA_018898235.1 Actinomycetota bacterium
AGCGTGAGACACGAGGACCTCCTGGTCGTCGAGCGGACCTTCAGCAGTCCCACTCCACGCCAGGAGGTCTTCGCCTGTCCACGATCAATCAGAGCGTGTCGTCACACTCGCTCAACCAACGCCCCTGGGCAGTACAGCTAGAGGTGGGAACGCTGGAGCGTCTCGCCCATGCCGTGCCGGAGCACGACCTGGGTGTTCTCGGGAAGGTGACCTTCGACGACTGGTGTCATGCCGTGACTCGTGCGCTCGAGTCGGTGGCTCCACCCGGCGCAGCGGCTGGTGCGGTGGAGCAGTGGCGGGGCTACCGAGGCGACATCGACGACCGGATGGTGACCCTGATCAAGGGCATCCGGGGCTCGGCCCGAGTCGGGCTGGTGTCGAACGCACATGACTGCCTCGTCACCGACCTGCGCGTCCTCGGGGTCGACGGGCTGTTCGAGCACGTGGTCTGCTCGGCAGTGGTAGGCCATGCCAAGCCCGACCTCGCGGTCTACGCCGCCGCCGCCGTGGCCTTCGGGGTCGAGCCGCACGACTGTGTGTTCGTCGACGATCGCGCCGAGAACGTGCAGGGGGCTCTGAAGGCGGGGATGCACGCCGAGCAGTTCCGCGACCCGAGCGCTTGCGGTGCGTTCGTCGACGCCGCTCTCCGTGGCGACACACGTGCGGGGCCGCCTGGAGCGACTCCCCCCGTCGGGTGGTGACCATGGCGGAGGATCACGGACTGGTGGTGCCCACGATCTGCGGGCGCCTGGTCCTCCTGCGGGCCCTTCCGGATCACGGTGGCGCTGTCGGCCATCGGCCTGTCCACCGACCTGGCGGGTCTTCGTCGTGCCGGCCACCGCCCGCTGCTGCTCGGCGCACTGCTGTGGATCGTCGTCTCGCTCGCGAGCCTCGGGCTGCAGAGGCTCACCGGGACGCTGTGAGGAGGCGGGTGTGTGCGCAGGGACGCCAGCGCCTCGATCGGACCCGCGGCGAGGCGATCGCGATTGAGGGAGATCGGCGATGCGGAGCCGGCCGGCGTCCGGTTCGCGATGCCCGCCTCGACGGGGTCGCGGCTCGGTGGAGCCCGCGGGCCGAGGCTCTCGTGCGTCCATACCTCTAGCGGTATGATCGCCCTGTGGATGTCGCGACCCTGATCCGCACGAGGCGCGAGGCGGCCGGCCTGAGCCAGGACGCTCTGGCGGCGCGTGCCGGGACGTCGCAGCCGGCGGTGTCGCGCTACGAGTCCGGCGCCAGCTCTCCCTCCGTCGAGACCCTCGACAGGCTGCTCGCGGCGATGGGGGCGCGCCTGGAGCTGAGCGCCGCGGTCTCGCCGCGTCGCCTCGACGTCCGTACCCCTCGGATGGCGAAGCTGCGCGCGAACCGAGACCGCGTCCGCCGCATCGCCCACAAGCACGGCGCCTCGAATGTCCGGGTCTTCGGGTCGGTTGCGCGAGGTGAGGACGGGCCGGGGTCGGACATCGACCTGCTCGTCGACCTCGACGTGCACAAGCGTGGCCTGCTCCCGCTCGGGGCGATCGCGGATGAGCTGTCGGCGCTCTTGGACGAGCGCGTTGACGTCGCGCCGGCCAGCGCCTTGGCGGCGCGTGTCGCGGACTCGGCACTCGCGGAGGCGGTGCCGCTGTGAGCCGATCGAATCGGCAGCGGTTGGCGGACATACTGACCGCGATCTCGGCGATTGATGTGGCGGCGGCCGTGGGGCGGCGGAATGCGGAGGATGACGAGCTACCCGACGTTGTTCTGGCCGCCATCCAGTTCCACGTCTTCACGATCGGCGAGGCCGTCAAGGCCCTGCCCAGCGAACTGACAGCCCAACGGCCCGACGTGCCGTGGTCCGACATCGCCCGGATGCGCGACCTGATCGGGCACCACTACTACAGGCTCGACGCGGTCATCGTCCGAGCGACGATCGGCGAGCCGCTCGAACGCCTCCGCGCTGCGTGCGAGGCGATGCTCGCTGAGGACCTCGCCTGACGCACTTCGCAGAGACTGGCGCCACGCCTGACCAGCGCCGGTGCGCGCGATGACAGGCGGCGACACCTCGTGCAACACC
>JAHIJU010000073.1 GCA_018898235.1 Actinomycetota bacterium
CCAGGGTGAACAGCACGTAGAAGACCGCCGAGACGATTCCCATCACCACCGTGGACACCGTCGGGGTGAGGAACTTCGGGTGGATCTTGGTGAACGAGGCGGGCAGGGCCTTGTAGGCCCCCATCGACAGGGCGGTGCGGGCCGTCGGCAGGATGGTGGTCTGGGTGCTGGCCGAGGCCGAGGTGAGGATCGAGGCGGACAGCAGCAGCAGCCCGATGTGCCCGAGCACCGAGTCGCCGAACAGTGCCGGGCCGATCGCGGAGAACACGTCGGTGGAGTTCTCGGCGTTGCCCAGCCCGATCCCCTCGGTGCCGACACCGGCGAAGGACACGGCGGCGACGGTGACCAGCGCGTAGGTGACGAGCAGCAGGACGGTCGACAGCACGGCGGCCCGGCCGGGCGTGGTCGCCGGGTCGTCGGCCTCCTCGTTGGTGGACACGGCGGTGTCCCAGCCCCAGTAGATGAACACGGCGGTGAGCAACGCGGGCGCCATCACGGTGCCGAAGTCCAGGCCGCCGGGCCAGAACCAGGACAGCGACGGGTGCAGCGAGTACGGCTCGGCGTGCCCCGAGTAGACCTTGACGAGCGCGGTCACCGCGAAGATCACCAGGACGATCACCTCGATGCCGAGCAGCCCGTACTGCAGCTTGGCCGAGACCTCGATCCCGCGGTAGCAGATGTAGGTCATCACCGCGATCCACAGCACACCGGCGACGGTGGACCACACCGTCGAGTCGGCGAGCGCGGCGGCCGACGTCCAGCCGAGGTCGCCCATGAAGGTGAAGGAGTACGACCCCGCGATCTGCGCGAGGTTGGCCATCACGATGACGTCGGCGGCGATGATCCCCCAGCCGCCCATCCAGCCGACCCATGGGCCGAACGCCCGGGTCGCCCAGGTGAACGTGGTGCCACAGTCCGGTTCGGACTTGTTCAGCTCGGCGTAGGCCACCGCGATGAAGTACATCGGGATGAAGGCGATGAGGATGATCGCCGGCGCCTTGACCCCGGCCAGGATCACGCCGCCGGAGGCGACGACGAACCCGAGGCTGGCGGCCAACGAGTAGGCGGGGGCCGTGGAGGCCATCCCGACGACGACGGACGAGACGAGGCCGAGGGCCCCGCCCTTGAGGCCCTTCGACGCGGTCTCCGGATAGCCGATCGGCGCGGCGTCGGACTCGGACTGGATCGTCATGGCGTACTCCCCCGGTAGACGGAAGCAATTCGTCGCGAACAGCTGTTCACACAGCCGAAACAGTCGTGAGATCGACCCTCTGCGACGGAAACCGTAGCCCACCATGTCCCGGTTCACCAGGGTTTGGGTGGAATTCAGACGCTGGACCGGATGTGGGCCCCGGGACTCACGGCGACGACCATCCCGCCCTGGCACTAGCGTGAGACGCACAGCCGCTTCGCAGGAGGACCTCGTGCCGGACACCGCCAAGCAGTCCACCGTCGCCAAGGTCGTCGGTACCGTGACGGCCATCGCCGCCGCGACGCTCGCCCAGCGCATCCTGTCGGCCGGGTGGCAGGCCACCCAGGGCCACAAACCCCCGGTCGCCGAGGACCCTGAGGCCGGCATCACCTTCACCGAGGTGCTGGTGGCCGCCGCCCTCACCGGCGCCGTCGTCGCCATGGCCCGGGTGCTCGCCGGACGCGGTGCGACGCGGGTGGCCGCCCGGATCGAGGCAGGGCGCGCGGCCTGAGGCCGAGCAGGTCAGGCCCGGCCCGGCCTCATCCTGCGCGCGACGTCCGACGGCGCGACAGCAGGATCAACAGCCCGAGCACGAGCCCGACGACGACTCCCGCCGCGACCCCGAGCTCGACCGCGCGGAGGAGCACCGGACCGACGCAGTCGGGTTCGCCGAGGTCGTCCAGCACCGCCGCGGGTTCGGCGATGCACTGGGCCCGCCCGGCGGGGATGTCGACGAACACCGGCAACCACGTCATCGCCCAGACGACGAGCACGCCGAGGACCCCCACCGCGACGACCGCGAACCGGGCCATCCGGGGCACCTGGCCCCGGCCGATCCGCCCCGCGCGCACGACCACCACCAGCAGCGCCACGAACCAGAGCGCGTAGAGCACCGCCGCGACCTTGGTCTGCGGGGTCATCGCGGACCTCGAGCCGCGCCCAGAACTGAGTGGGACGGTGGCCGGTCACACATCGATCCCCCTGGCGTTCGCCGCGACGCCGGGCCGCACCCCCTGCGCGATCCCGGATCGAACGCCCTCCGGGGCTGCGGGGCGACCGGTGACGCCGGGGCCCACGCCCTTCCTACACCCCGGGGGCGCAGGCCGGGCGCGGTCAGCCGTCGTCGGTCGCGGCGTCGGCGTCGCTCGTGAGCTCGTCGACCACCAGCAGGTCCTCGCGGACCTTGCCCGTGCGGTAGCCCGCCCGTCCCACCATGTGCGCCCCGACCGGCGCGGTGAGCAGCTGGAACACCACGACGAGCACGAGCGCCCAGACCGCACCGCCCGAGCGCAGCCGCAGTGCGAGCCCGGCCAGCACCAGGATGAGGCCCAGCACCTGCGGTTTGGTCCCGGCGTGCATCCGGGACAGCAGATCGGGGAAGCGCAGCACGCCCACGCCGGCGGCGAACGCCAGGAACGCCCCGCCCAGCAGCAGGACCACCGAGACGGCATCGGCGAGCGCGGTCCAGGTCGCGGCGCTCATCATCGGACCTCCTGCGGGGACGGGCCGCCGGTCTCGTCATCGGGGGGTGCGACGGTCGTGCCGGCCGCC
>JAHIJU010000503.1 GCA_018898235.1 Actinomycetota bacterium
CAGTTTGAAGGTGGTATGGAAAACATCCAGTTTGTTGTTAAAAAACTGGTTGATATATTGGATTACCCGCCTTATGAATTTAAAGAATATTGGCAAAAACTGCAACAAGATTATAATGTATCCAGATTGGAAGTTGTTGAGAAATGGAAAGCATTTCTTGAACCAACCCAGCCCAAAGGCGAATCTGGCGGAATCTACTGCACCCAGTGCGGAAAAACGCTTCGGGCAGATGCCAAGTTTTGCGACCAATGCGGGGGTAGGATTGAATGATAAGGTGTGGTAAATGTGGGTTTGATAATAAGGACAATGCCAAGTTTTGCAAAAAATGTGGAGCAAAATTAGCAGGAGAGGTTAGACCTTCGGAAAAATATGTTAGAACATGGATAGAGCCAAAATCAGAAATCGAAAAAGAATACACACCAGTTCTTAAAAAGGAAACACTTGCTGAGACAAAAAAGGGAGAATCTGAACTAAAATCTAAATGTCTATTGGCTTTATCAATCGGTGTTATAATTCTTATTATAGGGATTGTAGTCATCCCCTTATCTAAGCCAGCTTTGACAACAGATGAGTTTTGGGATAAGGAAAATTCTGGTGAAATTAAAGATGGTGATACGGTTAGGGTTTATGGAAACATCAGGGATATAGACACATTTAGAGGTTATAGATGTTTCTGGATTCAGACAAGTAACAACTGGAAAAGTGTATCAGTCTATGATGCTGAAGACATTACCACTGGCTACTCTGAAGGAGACCTTGTATTAGTTGAAGGGACATATCGTGACATGGGTGAAGGATTTTATGGAGGGATTAGACCCGCAGAAAGTATTCAAGGTATAGCCGATTATTCATTGCTTGGATGGATAATGATAATTATTGGTATTATTGTAATAATTTTTTCCGCTATTGCTTATTCGGGAGTAAGCGGTTCTTTAACACCAGAGGCAGGGAAAGGAGCAGGACAGTTAGCGGCTGCTTTTTTAGATAGACCATTTGGCATCCCTCATTGTTGCATAGTCGGTATTGCTTACGGAACACCTGAAGGAAAAGAATTAATCACCTTAAGAAAATGGAGAGATGAGAAACTATCAAAAAACAAAGTGGGAAGAACACTCATCAAAGCATATTACACCTTAAGCCCCTTGTTTCTTATATTCATTGTTAAGTCGGAGAAAATGAAAGCATTTACAAGGATGCTCGTAAACCCGTTTGTGAATTTCGCAACAGCAACCCTATGAAAGTTCTGATGGGGCAAACGCTAAAGGTGGCGATAACATTATCCTGTATGTATAAAGGGTTAACAAAAAAACAAATAAGGGTGAAAAATATGGAAACAGAAATAAGTGGAAGAGAAAGACAAAATGGAATATTTGATAAATCCTTTACTATGAGGTATCTGGCAAAATGGCAGATTGCAGTAATATATGCGGTTATTGCTACAATGCTTCTATTCGCATCCTTTGCATTACCATGGTTTGGGATGCATTACGAGCATTCTTATTCTGGAGAAAATGGTTATTATTCTGAATATGGTTATGGGATTGGGATTGGCGGTGGCTTGGCGGGCATTTCGGCTGGTGGAGTGATGGGGCAGACAAGTCTTTATACGGCCAGTTCTTCCACCAGCACAGTATTCTGGACAACTTTTATACTGATTTTTATCGCCCTAACCCTTTGTATATTAATGACAATATTTATGATATTCTTTGGCATGAAAAAAATAGTGACGAAGAAATTGTCGATTCAGATGGGGGTTGTTGCACTCATACTTTGCCTGTTGACCCCAATTATATTTGCAGTTGCATTACCAAGTGCGATACATGCTGATGCAGTAAGAGATGCAGAAAATAGCGGGGAGACATATAAAGCACCATCACATGATAACCCTACCAAGAGTTTCTTTGGAAGCTATACGGAAAAAGAAGGGGATTCTACAACAGATGCATATTGGGGAGGAGATATAGGATGGATGCTACCATTTATTTCTGTTGTAGCAATATTTTATTCTTTAAACCATCTAAGTTCAAAACCGCTTCGGTTCTGCCCAACCTGTGGCAAACCACTTCAGGAGGACTGGACGATTTGTGGCTACTGTGGACGAACACTTGTCGGCAAAACCGAAGAAATCAGAGATGAAGAAGAAACACCAGAAGAGGAGATGGAGATGATTAGCGAATCCGAAATATCAGAAGGGAAACTTGGTTTACTTGAAAAACCCATGAAAATGATTACAATTAAATGCCCTTCCTGTCAGCATGTTATGGAAGTTAAGGATACAGGGGAGAGACCTTTAAAAACTGTTTGCCCAAAATGCGGTGCGAAAGGAACGTTGAAATGAAAAAAGGGCCGCTGCAACAAAAAAACATAATGGTTACAACGACACAGTAAAACCTGAACAGTAAAAAAACCTTTTTTGTTTTTTTATTTCTCCTTCTTTTTCTCAGCCTTCTTCTTACCCTTCGTCTTTGTTCTCTTTTTACCACTTATACCGCGCGAC
>JAHIJU010000074.1 GCA_018898235.1 Actinomycetota bacterium
CCGCGGTGCACCTCGAAGAACCCGGCCACCTCGTCCATCACATCGGAGAACCGGCGGGTCTTGTACCCGTTCGCCGTGATGGTGTTCCCGTGCATCGGATCGCAGATCCAGGTGACCGGCCGGCCGTCGGCCGCGACCTTCTCGACCACGGCAGGCAGGAGGCCACGGACCTTGCCCGCACCCATCCGCGTGATGAAGGTCACGCGGCCCGGCTCCCCCGTCGGGTTCAGCCGGTCGAGGACGCGCAGCGCATCGTCGCCGGTGACCGTCGGGCCGAGCTTGACGCCCAACGGGTTCTGCACCCGGGAGAAGTAGTCCATGTGCGCGCCGTCGACCTGCCGGGTGCGCTCCCCGATCCACAGGAAGTGCGCCGAGCAGTCGTACGGCAGTCCCGTGCGCGAGTCGATGCGGGTGAGCGGCCGCTCGTAGTCCAGCAGCAGCCCCTCGTGCGAGGAGTAGAAGTCGACCGTGCGCAGCGCCTCGACATCTGCACCGCAGGCCGCCATGAACCGGATCGCCCGGTCGATCTCGGCGGCCAGCTCCTCGTACCGGGCGTAGGCCGGGTTGGCCGTGAAGCCCTTGTTCCACTCGTGCACCCGCAGCAGGGACGCGAAGCCACCCGTCGTGAACGCCCGGATGAGGTTCAGCGTCGAGGCGGACGTGTGGTACGCGTCCAGCAGCCGCTGCGGGTTCGGTCGACGGACCGACTCCTCGAAGTCGTAGCCGTTGATGATGTCGCCGCGGAATGCCGGCAACGTCACACCGTCGCGCGTCTCGGAGTCCGAGGAGCGCGGTTTGGCGTACTGCCCGGCCATCCGGCCCAGCTTCACGACCGGCATGCTCGCGCCGTAGGTGAGCACCACGGCCATCTGCAGGATGACCTTGATCTTGTTGCGGATGTTGTCCGCCGTCGCCTCGGCGAAGGTCTCGGCGCAGTCCCCGCCCTGCAGGACGAACGCCTCACCCCGGCCGGCCTCGGCCAGCTGGGCACGCAGGGCGTCGGCCTCACCGGCGAACACCAGCGGCGGCAGCCCCGCCAGCCGTGCCCGCACGGCGGCGAGCTCGGCGGCGTCGGGCCACTGGGGCTGCTGCGGGACCACCATCTGCTGCCACAGATCGAGCCCGGCGAGCACCTGCGGATCGGGCTCGACGCTCACTCGTGGCTCGCCGGGACCAGCGCCTGACCGATGTCGGCCAGGAGCGCGCCGAACCACGGCTGCGTGACGTCGAACGCCTTGCCGCCGGCGATCCGCGGGAACTCGATCGCCCGCAGCCGGTCGCCGGCCTCCTCGTCGTGCCCGATGACACCGGACTCCCCGCGCAGCGCGCACTCGACCGCCAGGTCGGTCATCGACTTGATGAGGCGCAGGTCCTCGGCGTTGGCAGCGGCAGCCCGTGAGTAGTAGCCGGACTTCTGGACCATGACCTTCTCGGCGCCGAGCTTGGCCGCGAACTGCTTGGCGAACCACTGCCCCGGGTTGATCGTGTCCAGCCGCACGTGACCGAACGCGTCCCGCAGCACCTCCTGGCCGGAGGCCTCCAGCTGGGAGACGATCTCGTGCATCCCCGCGCCCTCGGACAAGAAGATGTTGACGTTGCCCTGGGTGTCCATGACCGTCTTGAGGCGCTGTGCCTCGGCGTCGATGTCCAGCGCCAGCTCGGGCACGAACACCGCGTGGATGTCCCAGCGCTCACGCGACAGCCCGATACCCGGCACCCACTCCTGGGTGTCCAGCCACTCGCGGTACTTCGCGGCGGAGGCCGCCGTCAACCAGCCGCAGTGCCGGCCCATGACCTCGTGCACGATGAGCATGCGAGGGCCGGAGCGGTGCTCGCCGATGATGTTGGCCGCGAACTGCGCGGCCTCCTCGGCGGCGGTCCAGGCGCCCAGCGACTGGCGGATCGGGACCACGTCGTTGTCGATCGTCTTGGGCAGACCGACGACGGTCAGGTCGTAGTCGTGCTCCGCCAGGTAGGCGGCCAGGTCCGCGGCCGTGGTGTTGGTGTCGTCACCGCCGATGGTGTGCAGCACATCGACCCCGTCGGCCTTGAGCTGCTCGGCGGCGACCTGCAGCGGGTCCTGGCCGGGCTGCACCAGACCACGCTTCTCGGCGTCGGCCCGGTTGGTCAGCTTGACGCGCGAGTTGCCGATCGGCGAGCCCCCGAACCGGTGGAGCACCCCCGCGTGCTTGCGCACCTCGTCGCTCACGACGATCTTGTTGCCCAGCAGCAGACCGTGGTAGCCGTGCTGGTAGGCGATGATCTCCACGTCGGGTGCGATCTCGGTGTACCGCTCGATGAGGCCACCCACGGCCGAGGACAAGCACGGGGCGAAACCACCAGCGGTGAGCAGAGCGACGCGGCGGACGGTCATGGCGAGCACCTCTCGGTCGACGCGCACCGGGGCTCGTTGCGGCGGTGCGCACTGGGACGGGCGTCCGGGCACGGCACGGACGCGGCCGTCATCCTACCGAGGGTTCGTCCTGCTCAGGCGGCGCGACCGGCACCTGGACCTCCGGCACCGGGCGGCCACCGGGGGCGGCCGGGAGGTGGTCCGCCGCGTCGCCGGCAGCGGCCGGGTGGCCTGTGGCTATGCGGGCCTTCTGGGTGGCCGCGTACACGTCCACGTACTCCTGGCCGGACAGGCTCATGATCGCGTACATGATCTCGTCGGTGACCGACCGCAGGATGAACCGGTCGTTCTCCATCCCGGCGTAGCGCGAGAAGTCCAGGGGCTCACCGATCACCATGCCGATCCGCATGATCTTCGGGATCTTTCGCCCGATCGGCTGGGCCACGGCCGTGCCGACCATGGCCACTGGGATCACCGGCGCACCGGACTCCAGCGCCAGCCGGGCCACCCCCGTCTTGCCGCGGTAGAGGCGGCCGTCGGGGCTGCGCGTGCCCTCCGGGTAGATGCCGAACAACCCGCCGTCGCCCAGCCGCCGCAGACCGGTGTTGAGCGCCGCCTCGCTGGCCTTGCCACCCGAACGGTCTACCGGGATCGTGCCGACCCCCCGCATGAACCCCGAGATCACCCGACCCTTGAGGCCGCGGCCGGTGAAGTACTCCTGCTTGCCGATGAAGACCATCTCGCGGTCGAGCATGAGCGGCAGGAAGAACGAGTCGATGACCGCC
>JAHIJU010000075.1 GCA_018898235.1 Actinomycetota bacterium
ACAGCCCGGCCATCATCGGGATGGTCATCAGCCCGGACTCGGTGGGTGTGCGCCCCCGGGCGAGCTGCATGTACTGCGCCAGGAAGACGGACGTGCCGAACATGGAGATGCCGACCGAGGCGCTCCCGATGACGGCCAGCACGAAGGTCCGGTTCGTGAACAGGTGCAGCGGGATGAGCGGCTCCGCCGCCCGCGACTCGACCGCGACGGCACCGGCCAGCAGCCCGAGGGACCCGATCACCAGCAACCCCGAGCGCCAGGACACCCAGGCGTAGGAGGACCCGGCGAATGTCACCCACAGCAGCAGCAGCGTGATCCCGACACTGATCAGCAACGCGCCGGCGTAGTCGAGACGGGGCCGGCGACGGCGCACGGGCGGCAGGTGCAGCGTGCGCTGGAGCACGACGAACGCGAGCACGGCGAACGGCAGCCCGACGTAGAAGTTCCACCGCCAGCCGGGGCCGTCGGTGAGCAGGCCACCGAGCAACGGCCCCCCGGTGGTCGCCACGGCCATGACGGCACCGGTCAGGCCCATGTACTTGCCACGTTCGCGGGGGCTGATGATGTCGGCGATCAGGACGACGGACAGCGACATGAGTCCGCCGGCGCCGATGCCCTGCACGGCGCGGGCCGCGATCAGCTCGGCGACCCCCTGGGACATGCCGGCTGCGGCGGCCGACAGCACGGAGATGCCGAGCGCGATCTGGATGAGCACCTTGCGGTCGACCAGATCGGCCAGCTTGCCCCAGATCGGCGTCGAGACCGTCGTCGTGAGCAGGGTGGCGGTGACCACCCACGTGAAGGCGGACTGCGAGCCGCCGAGGTCGGCGATGATCCGCGGCAACGAGGACGAGACAACGCTCGTGGCCAGCACGGACACGAACATCCCGAGCAGGATGCCGGACAGCGACTCCAGCACCTCGCGGCGGGACATCGACGGCTGGGTGGTGGCAGGGACGGACGGGTTCATGGCAGGGCCCTCATCGTGGATCGTCTCGGGGCTCCTGACCTCGTCGTCAGGACGGTGGCGTGGCTGAGGCCGTCGTCAGCCAGGTGCCGCGGACCCGCCCGAGGCCGTCATCGCCTCGGCGAGGCGTTGGAGAATCTGGACGGCCTCGTGGAGCTCGTCCTGGCTCCAGCCGGCGAACCCGACCTTGGTCCGTCGGCGCAGCTCGGCGGCGACCTCCTCGGCGAACTGCCGACCGGTGTCGGTCAGGCTCAGCGTGCGGATCCGCCGGTCCCCCTCGTCGATCGTCCGCTCGACCATGCCCTGGTCCACCAGGCAGGTGACCTGGCGGCTCGCGACGGACAGGTCGACGCGCAGCGCGGCAGCGACCTCGCCGAGCGTCAGCCGTTCGCGTCGGGCCAGCATCCGCACGATCGCGACGCTGGCGCCGGGGGCGCCGAGGGTCTCGTGGATGGCCTGGGCGACGGCGCGCTGGGCGCGGTTGAGCTCCTCGAGGGCGAGCAGGGTGTCGATCCGGGCGACGTCGGCCTCGACCGCTCCGACCACGACGGTCACCGACTCCCCTCTTGCGTGCACTCTGCAAGTATGCGCCGATTGGTTGCACTATGCAACCCCCACTGCCCGAACCCGTCGAAATGTGATATCACTTTGATAGCACCGACGGACAACCGGCGGTGGAGCGAAGGACGTGAGGACCATGAGCGATCAGCAGTCGGCCGGATCCGTCGGGGGCGAACCGACCGGCGTACCCGTCGGGCACGACGGCACCCGGGTCGAGATCGACGAACGCACGGCACCCGCGGCGCCCGCCGGCATCGCGCTCCTCGTCCTGCTCGTCTCGTTCGGCCTGATCGCAGGCTCGATCGCGGCGTTCGCGGCGGCCGACGCCGGCCAGGACGCGCTGGGCGTGGTCGGTGCGGTCGGCATGCTGGTGGCGGTCGCGCTGCTCTCCGGGCTCGCGGTCATCAGCCCCGGACAGACCCGGGTCGTGCAGTTCTTCGGCCGCTACGTCGGGACCGTCCGACTCACCGGCCTGATCTGGACCGTGCCGCTGTCGGTGCGGCGCAACGTCTCGGTACGCGTCCGCAACTTCGAGACCAGCGAGCTCAAGGTCAACGACGCCGACGGCAACCCGATCAACATCGCGGCGATCATCGTGTGGCAGGTCGCCGACACGGCCAGGGCCACCTTCGCCGTTCAGGACTACGTCGACTTCGTCCGGGTGCAGTCCGAGTCGGCGCTGCGGCACGTGGCCATGTCCCACCCCTACGACCACGCCGACGCCGGTGAGGCGACGCTGCGGGGAGCGACCGACGTCGTCTCGGCCGAGATCGCCGCCGAGGTCGCCGCACGCGTCGTCATCGCCGGCGTCGAGGTGGTCGAGGCGCGCATCTCCAACCTCGCCTACGCCCCCGAGATCGCCCAGGCCATGCTGCAGCGCCAGCAGGCCGGTGCGATCATCGCCGCCCGGACGCTGATCGTCGACGGTGCCGTCGGCATGGTCGAGGAGGCGCTCACCCGGCTCGAGGCCGACGGGGTGGTCAGCCTCGACGAGGAGCGCAAGGCCGCCATGGTCTCCAACCTGCTCGTCGTGCTGTGCGGCGACAGCCGCGCGACACCGGTCGTGAACGCCGGGAGCCTGTACACGTGAGCTCGGCCCAGCAGGACGGACCCGTCGGCGCGCCCGGCCGACGGGCCGTCCTGCTGCGGCTCGACCCCGCCGTCCACGAGGCACTCGCGCGCTGGGCCGCCGATGACCTGCGCTCGCTCAACGCGCAGGTCGAGCTCCTGCTGCGACGCGCCCTCGCCGATGCCGGACGCGCCCCGACCGCCGCACGCGCCCCGCGCGGACCGGGACGACCGCGCAAGGACTGATCTACGCACCTGTTCCCAGGATCTGCACAGCGGCTCCCCAGACCTGCACCGAACCCGGCGGACTCTGCCCGGTACGGGCCGTCGGCGGCTCACTAGCGTTCAAGAATGACGTCGACGCCGCAGGCACCGGAACCCGCAGTCGTGGCCGCGACCCCGTCCTGGGCCGCACCGAGGACGCCGCAACCCGACCGGCTCACCGTCGCGGCGCGGACGTTCTGGCGGGGCTACCGAGAACCGGTGGCAGCCCCGGTCCTCCTGGGCGCCGGTGCCACCGGCCTGCTCGGCGCGGTGGTGCTCACCTCGCGGCCCGGCCTGGGTCTGGCGGTCCTGACGATCGCCGGCTGGGCGGCCGCGGCTCCCGTGCTCGTGCGCCGTCGCCGATGGGCCGACCTGGCGCTGGCCGTCGGAGCGGTGGCCCTGGTCGCCGTCGTCGCCGTGCGCGACTCGCCGCCGGTGCTCGTCACGGCGCTGCTCGCGGCGCTCGCCGCCGCCCTGGTCGCCGCGACCGGTGCCCGCTCGCCGCTGGCCGTGCTCGCCAGCCCCCTGAGCGGGGCGGCGACGGCCGTGCGCACCCTGCCGTGGTTGACGCGAGGTCTGGTCGGCCGGGCGCACGCCTCGGTCCGCACGCTCGTCGGAGCCGCCGCGGCCGTCATCGTCGCGCTGACCCTCGCGCTCGTGTTCGGCTCGCTGTTCGCCTCGGCAGACCCGGTCTTCGCCCGCCTGCTCCCCCACCTCGACCTCGCCGACGTCCCGGCCCGCCTCGTGCTCGGGCTGCTCGCGGCCGGGGCCGCCGCCGCACTCGCCCACCTGGTGACGACCCCGCCGCCCGGGGCCCGGTTCCGCCTCCGACCGGCACGCACCGCCCGGCTGCACGAGTGGCTCGTGCCCGTGCTCACGCTGGCCGTCCTGGTCTGGGTGTTCGTGCTCGTCCAGGTCTCGGGGCTGCTCGGCGGCACGGCCCAGCTGCTCGAGAACGCCGGGCTCAGCTACGCCGAGTACGCCCGGCAGGGCTTCGGCCAGCTGCTGGTCGCCACCGCGCTCACGCTGCTCGTCGTCGCGGTCGCCGCCCGTCGCGCACCGCGTGCGACCGCCGTCCAGCGGCTCTGGACGGCGGCGGGGCTCGGCCTGCTGTGCATCGGAACGCTCGGTGTGGTGACGTTCGCCCTGCGGCGCATGGACCTGTACGTCGACGCCTTCGGGCTGACCCGCCTGCGGGTGATGGCCACCTGGGCCGAGCTCGTGCTCGGCGTCGGTCTGCTGCTCGTGATCGCCGCCGGCATCCGGTGGCGGGCCGCGTGGCTGCCGAGGGCCCTGGTCGGGACCCTCGTCGTCGCCGCACTCGGCCTCGCCGTCTGGGACCCCGACGCCCAGATCGTGCGGCACAACGCGGCGGCCACCGAGCTGCGCGGGCTCGACCTGCCCTACCTGGCCGGGCTCTCCTCCGATGCCGTCCCGGCCGCCCGGGAGCTGCCCGAACCGGACAGGTCGCGGCTGCTCGCACTGCTGCCGCACGAGGCCCCCGACGGCTGGGCGGCCTGGAGCCTGTCCCGGGCGCGGGCCGCGGCCGACTCCTGACCGCGCCGGCACCTGCGAGACTGGTCGCCATGACTGAGACCCCCCGCGCTACCACCGTCGTCGCCGTCAACCTCGTCGCAGGTCAGGTGGGTGCCGGCTGGGGCAGGGCGCACGATGTGGCGATCGCGCAGGTCTCGGACGGTCAGGTGGTCGACTGGCAGGAGCACGAGGTCGCCTGGGACGAGTCCCACGGCCAGGGCACCGAGGGGTCGCACCACGCACGGATCGTGCGGTTCTGCCGCGAGCACGGGGTCCAGGTGGTCGTCACGGGCCACATGGGACCGCCGATGCAGAACACGCTCGACAAGCTCGGCGCACGCGTCGTGCTCGGTCTGACCGGCGACGCCCGCGAGGCAGCGGTCCGCGCCGTCGCCTGAGACCCCGGTCGCCGGCCCGCGACCTCAGGCCCGCAGCGCCAGGCTGCTGGCCTGCACCGGGGACGGCAGCTGGGTGCTGCCCGACAGGAACGCATCGGCCGCAGCGGCCGCC
>JAHIJU010000076.1 GCA_018898235.1 Actinomycetota bacterium
CGTGGGCACGGAGGTGGTGGACGTCATCGAAGGGCTCCTGAGTGGTCTCGTCTGACTCAGCATCATCACGGTTCTTCTACCGTGGCCCCTCGGCGGCGACGATGGAACCGGGGTGCGTCTCGAAGAAGGTCCGTCCTTCTGCCCGACACAAGAGGATGCGAACGACGGTCACGCCTGTGTGAGCCGGGTCACGGGAAGTGTGGCATAGCGCGGCGCGCGGCGTCAGGGGAGCGGGAAGCCGTCCAGGTAGATGCGGACGCGCCGTGCGTCGCCCCCGGGACCGTCGGGATGGGCGGCCTTGGCCGCGACCGCGTGCCGCTCGAGCGTGGTGAACGCCTCCTCGAGCGCGGCCTCGAGCTCGGCGGGGGTCATGGTGATCGTGGTGGACGAGAAGCCGATCGCGGTCTGCCAGGAGTCGGTCGGCAGGGCCTGGATCACGGCCCCGAGGGCCTGGGTGCGTTCGGCGAGCATGTGCTGCAGGACGGCCTCGGTCTGGGCCCTGAGCGAGGCGTCGTGCAGCACCGCGGGGTCGTCCATCGCGAAGCCGACGGGTCGCCACCAGCGCTCGCGGCCTCCGGTGTGCGCCGGGTCGTCCTCGACGAGACCGTGCTTGGCGAGCTGGCGCAGGTGGTAGCTGGTGACGCCGCTGCTCTCGCCGAGGCGTTCGCCGAGCTGAGTGGCGGTGGCCGGACCGTGGTCACGCAGGGCGGAGTACATCGCCATCCGCAGCGGGTGCGCGAACGCCTTGAGCGCCTGGGCGCCGATGGAGCGCTCGGTGGCGGTCCCGGTCTTGCCCTCGGTCATATGCAGAGATACCTTTGCAGAGATGTGTTTGCAGAACTCTCTTTGCCGAACCCAGCGTACCGGGAGACTCCCATGTCGCAGCAGACCAGCGCCGACGCCCCCTGCGGCCCGCCCGCCGCCCCGATTCCGCGCCGGGGCAGGTCGGGCGCCTGCGCTGCCGCGGAATCCCGGCGTGAGGGGGAGGGCGAGGGGGAGGACGAGGGGGCGGAGGTGGGTGGGGGGCGGGTCGGGCTGGGGCGCCGGTTCGCCGCTCATCTGACGGCGACGGGGCTGGCCAATCTCGGCGACGGCATCGTGTCGACCGGCGCTCCGCTGATCGCGCTCACCCTCACCCGCTCACCCGTGCAGATCGGACTGCTCACCGCCGCGGCGTGGCTGCCATGGCTGTTGCTGGGTCTGGTGGCCGGGGTGCTCGTCGACCGGCACGACCGTCGGGACACACGTGCGGCGGCGCTCGGCGCGCGGGCCGTGCTGCTCGGCGCCGGGACGGCCGTCGCGGTGAGCGGACACCTCACCATGACCGTCCTGGTGCTGCTCGTGCTCGCCTACGGCGTGACCGAGGTGTTCGCTGACCTCGCGGCCTCCTCGATCGTGCCCGACCTGGTGCCGGCCACCCGACTGCCCGAGGCCAACGGCCGGACGATGGCCGTCGAGCAGGTGCTCAACACCTTCGTCGGCGCCCCCATCGCCGGCGGGCTGCTCGCCCTGGGGACCGGGTGGGTGCTGGGGCTGCCCGCCGGGATGGCCGTGGCCGCCGTCGTCGTCACGCTGGTCGGCGTGCGCGGGCGGTACCGCCACGCCCCCGACCCGGCGCGCAGCACCGGATGGGCGCAGGTGTCCGACGGGGTGCGCTTCCTCGTGCGGCATCCGGTGCTGCGGCCCATCGTGCTGGCCGGAGCCGTGATGAACATGGCGACCACCGCCTACTTCGCGCTGTTCGTGCTGTGGGCCGTCGGCCCCGGCTCGGCCCTCGGCCTCACCTCCGCGACGTACCCGCTGCTCACGGCCGTGCTCGCGGTGGGCGCCGTCGGCGGGTCGATGGTCGCCGGGCAGATCGCCCGCAGGTTCGGCGAGGTTGCCACGATGCTCACGTCGTGGGCGCTGTGCGGTGCGCTGCTCGTGGTCCCCGTGCTGCTGCCGCAGGTGGCCATCACCGCCGTCGGCATCCTGGCGCTGGGCGCCGCGTCGACCGTCGGCAACGTGCTGTCGATGTCCCTGCGGCAGCGGCTCGTGCCCGCGGCGATGCTGGGCCGGGTCGGCGGCGCCTCCCGCACGCTGTCGTTCGGGCTCATGCCGCTGGGCGCGCTGCTCGGCGGGGTGGCGGCCGACCAGTGGGGGCTCGCACCCGTCCTGCTCGCCGCCGCCGGGATCGCCCTGGCTGCCACCGCCTACCCGGCCACGCAGGTGCGGCAGCGCACAGTCACGGCGCTGGAGCCAGCCGCCGGTAGTGCCGTTCTCTGACTCGTCGTTGCAGTGCCGGTCGCCGGCCGGGTGGGACTCCGTCAGCTCTCCCAGCCCGCACGCCGCGCGAGCCGGGTGACCGTCAGACCGACGACGGAGGCATCCTGAGGCACGCCGGGGTCGGCGTTGACGAGCACGGCGACCGCACCCCGGGTGCCCACGTAGAGCCGCGCCTGGGCCTGGAAGCCGGCGCCCCAGCCCTGGGACATCAGGCACAGGCCGTGCGCCGCGGCGTGACGGAAGCTCCCGAGCCCCACACCGCGGGTCCCGACGCCCTCGCTCATCGCGCGGGCCGACGAGGCGTCGAGCAGCACCGCGTCATCCGCACCTGCCAGTGAGCGGCCCAGGTCGCGCAGCACCAGGCCCAGGTCTCCCGCGGTCGTCCAGAGCCCCGACGCGGCGAGGCCCGGGTAGTGGATCCGGTTGCCCGCGACGGGTGTGCCCGACGCGTCGTGCCCGGTGGCCGCGGTCGCAGCCACCTGGCGCACGACATCTCGGCCGTGTGACCCCGCACCCTCACCCGTCCAGAACGCCGTGCTGCTGAGCCCGAGCGGAGCGGCGACCAGGTGGTGCAGCGCCTCCGCGAACGGCGTGCCGGTCGCCACCTCGACGATGCGCTCGACCAGGACGTAGCCGGCGTCGCTGTACGAGAAGCCCGCGCCGGGTGCACGAACGACGGTCACCGGCCCGGTGTGCGCCGCCGTCCCTCCCGCGAGGATCTCGGCCGCGGACGGCGACCCGGCCGCGGTGGGCTCGAACGCCCCGGGCGGGTCGTCGATGCCGCCCTGGTGCGCGAGCAGCTCGCGCAGGGTCGGCGCCCGGATGCCCGCCGGGACGGCGACGGCGTCGGGGCCGAGGTGGTCGCGGACGTCGTCGTCCAGGTCGAGGCGCCCGTCCTCGACCAGGCGCAGCACCCCGATGGTCGTGACGAGCTTCGCCATCGAGCAGGCGTGGAAGGTCGTCGCATCGTCGACCGGGCGCCCGGTACCGGCGGCACCGGCCGTCTCGACGGTGATGTCGCCGCCCGGGTCGACCACGACGGAGGTGATCCCGGGCGGCTGGACGAGTGGATCGGTGGTCACGGCGGGAGTGTCGCAGGTGCAGGGGGAGGCCCGGGTCGGCCGGCCGCGCACCCGCTCAGCCCTGCGGCGGCACCGCTCCGGACGGCGCGAGCCCGAGCCACAAGGTCGGCTCCGAGTCGGACGCGTGCAGCTCGACGAACCCGAGGTCCTGGGCCGCCTGCACCTCCGGCTGCGAGTCCGCCACCAGGGCGATCGCTCCGGGCGCCTCGACGCACTGGTGCCGGGCCCAGTCGAGGGCCGCCTCGAGCAGCGCGACCCGGCCCGCCGCGTCGACCTGGGTCCGGGAGATCTCGCTGAGGACCCACGACGGCGCGGCGCGGGCCAGCTCGGCCGCAAACGCGCGACCGACCTCGGTCTCCTCGGGCGACCCCGGCGCGCCGGCCGGACGATCGGAGCCGACGACCCGACCGAGCGTGGCCCACGGCGTCACGTCCGTCCCGGGGATGACGGCCACGGCGCGCGCGATCCGACCGTCGCCGCCGGCCTCGACCCAGAGCGCGCCGTGCTCGAACGCGACGTGGGTCAGCAGCAGCCGGGTCGCGCGGGCAACCAGCTCCGGGTCGAGGTTCGGGCGCTGGGGCCCTTCCTGGGTGATCCGCGCGATCACCGTGATGTCCTCGATCCCGGCCATCCGGATCGTCGCCGCCGCGGGGTGGGGTGGGGTGGCGGGTGCAGTGCGACTGCCGAGCGAGGTGTCCATGCCTCCACTGTCTCCCATCGTCGCGGTCGGAGTCGTCATCCCTGAGGCCGGTCCCGCTGCCTGGCCGCCGTCGTCGCGGAACGGCCGGTCCCGGTCGTGGTCGTGGGGCACGGCGACCACCTGGACGTCGTCCTCGTAGACGATCCGGCCCGGTGAGGTCGTCCTGAGCTCGACCCAGCCGACGTCGTACCGGTCGAGCAGCACCAGATACTCGCGAGCCAGCTCGATCTGATCGGCCGCCGACTCCTTGAACCAGGCGCGCGCGCCCGGGTTGAGCGTCCGGTCGTAGCACTCGGGCGCCACCGTCGACGGGTCGACGTAGGACGCGGTCAGGTGCGCGTTCGAGGCGCGCCACCACGCCACATCGATCGCGGTCAGCCGTCCTTGCCGAGCCAGGCCGTTCGCCATCGCGAACACCCCGGGGAAGCGCCCGCTGCGACTCGGGGCGGTGCTCTGGAACCTGATGAAGCCCGCCACCGCCGCATCGTCCCAGTCGTGGGCTCCGCACAGGCAGACGACGTCGGCACGCTGCTGGCCGCGGTCCGGTCGTCAGCGGCGGCGCACTCACGGCGCCGACGGCGGTGGGGCCGGACGGGTGATCCGGACCCCATCGTGCGCCGGTGCGGGCACCATGTGAACGAGAGCACATCGCACGCTCCGAGCCGGGGGCCGCATGGAACCGCTGAACGGACCGCGGGCCGACCGCGCCGAACGTCCGGGCGCGTCGCGACGCCTGGTGACCGTCACTGTGGCCGTCGGCGTCCTGGCGCTCACCGCCTCCGGCTGCGCCACCGGGGCTACTGCGCCAGCCGTGTCCCGCAACTCCGACGGCTCGGTGGCCATCGACGCGAGCCGGCTTCGACCCGTCTACGACGGGCGGTACGTCACGGCGGACCAGCTGGGCGATCTGCAGCAGCAGGGCAGGGCCACAGCCGGGGTGAACAACCGGGAGCTTGCCTGCCAGGGCATCACGCTCTACGTCGACACCGAGGCCCAGACCCAGGCCGTCCAGGACGACTTCGACCGCCGCCACCCGGTGGCCACGCCGGCCGTCAAGGAGTCGGACACCGCCGCCGACCCCTGCGCACGCTTCGCGGACTCACCCCAGTTCGTCACCGACAACGGGTGACGTCAGCACCAGCGGGGCGCGACCGCCCCGAAGCCTCAGGGCAGCAGCTCGTGCCGGACGATCGTCGCCTCGCGCCCGGCGCCCACACCGATCGACGAGATCCGGGTGCCGGACAGCTACTCCAGGCGCAGCACGTAGCGCTGGGCGTTGACCGGCAGCTCCTCGAACGTGCGGGCTGCGGTGA
>JAHIJU010000077.1 GCA_018898235.1 Actinomycetota bacterium
GCAGTCCACGACGGGCTGGATCTGAACGGCGCTGCGACGGCGATCACCTGGCTGGTGGTCGTCGTCGCAGTGCGTTTCCTTGTCACCACCGTGCAGGAGCGCTTCGCGCACCGGGCCGCCACCGCCGCCGTCAACGAGCTGCGCGAACAGGTCGTCGCGCACGGCACGCGGCTCGGGCCCCGGTGGCTGGCCGGCGGCGAGGGCCCCGCGCTGGTCACCCTGGCGACCCGGGGGCTCGACGCACTCGAGCCGTACTTCGTCAACTACCTGCCGCAGCTCATCCTCGCGGCCACGTTGACGCCGGCGACGTTGCTGGTGGTGCTCTGGTTCGACTGGCTGTCCGCGGTCATCATCGTGATCACCATCCCGCTCGTCCCGCTCTTCATGATCCTGGTCGGCAAGCTCACCCAGGGACGTTCGGAGCGTGGCCTCGCCACGATGGAACGCCTGGGCTCCCAGGTGCTCGACCTCATCTCCGGACTGCCGACACTCCGGGCGCTCGGACGCCAGTCAGGCCCGGCCCGGCGGGTCCAGGAGCTCGGTGACGAGCACCGTCAGGCCACCATGGGCACGCTGCGCATCGCGTTCCTGTCCGGCATGGTCCTCGAGCTGCTCACCACGATCTCGGTCGCACTGGTCGCCGTCACGATCGGCTTCCGGCTCGTCTACGGCGACGTCGACCTGGTGACCGCGCTGACGGTGCTCATCCTCGCCCTCGAGGTGTTCAACCCGCTGCGTGCGGTCGGGGCGCAGTACCACGCCTCCACCGATGGGGTCGCAGCCGCCGAGGCAGCATTCGCTGTGCTCGAGACTCCCGTCCCCGTGCAGGGCCAGCACCCCTGCCCCGACCTGCGGCACGCACGGGTGCGCCTCACCGGTGTGGGCGTGCGTTCCTCGGGCGGCTGGACGCCGCAGGGCCTCGACCTCGAGATCGCCCCGGGGACCGTCACCGCGCTGGTCGGGCCGTCGGGCATCGGCAAGAGCACCGCGGTGGAGGTCGTGCTGGGGCTGCTCGCCCCCGACCTCGGCGAGGTGCGCGTCGTCCCCGCCGACGGGGACCCGCTCGACCTCGCGTCGATCGAACCGCGCACCTACTGGGACCAGGTCTCCTGGCTCCCCCAGCGCCCGTTCCTCGAACCCGGCACCATCCACCAGCTGGTCGGCGATGTCGAGCCCCGGCTCCGCGACCGCGCGGCCGTGCTCACGGGGCTCGACGAGGTCGTCGCGGGCCTTCCCGGTGGCTGGGGCACGGAGCTCGGCGCGGGGGGTGCCGGGCTCTCGGTCGGCCAGCGCCAGCGCGTGGCCCTCACCCGGGCGCTCGTCGCACCCGCACCGCTCGTCATCCTCGACGAGCCCACCGCCCACCTCGACGCCGCGGGCGAGCAGGTGGTCCTCGACACCGTCGCCGCGCTGCGCGACGCCGGCAGCGCCGTCCTCCTCGTCGCACACCGGGCCTCGCTGGTGCGCACCGCCGACCATGTGGTCCGGGTGGTTGCGGGACCGGACGAGAACGGGCCCGATGACGACGGGCCGGCCCAGGGTGCAGACCATGACCTCGACCCGGCGGAGCTGGTATGACGACCGTGACCGCCCCGACGGTCGATCACCCGACGCCGCGGACCACGCCGACGACCGCCATCCCCAGCGGTACGTTGCGCCGGGCTCTGCGCCTCCTCGGGGTCAACCGCATGCAGGTCGCCGCGTCCATCGCGGTCGGCACCCTGGCGCTCGGCAGCGCCATCGGGCTGGCTGCCGTGTCTGCCTGGCTGATCGCCCGCGCGTCCCAGATGCCGCCGGTCATGACGCTGTCGGTGGCGGCCGTCTCCGTGCGCGCCTTCGGCATCTCGCGAGGTGTGCTGCGCTACGTCGAACGGTTGATCTCGCACGACCTGGCGCTGCGTGGGATGACGACGTTGCGGACCACGCTCTACGCACGGCTCGCCGACGGCCGAGCCGAGGCGGTGCTGCGGGTGCGCCGCGGTGATCTGCTGGCTCGCGTCGGCGCCGACGTCGACTCAGTCGGGGACCTCGTGGTGCGCGGTCTGGTACCCGCCGGGGTCGCGCTCGTGCTGGGTCTGGGATCCAGCCTGATCATGGGCCTGTTCTGGCCCCCGGCCGGGATCGCGCTGGCGCTCGCCCTGGTGCTCGCGGGGGTCGTGTCTCCTGTGCTGACCTCGCGCGGTGTGCGGTCCACCGAGCGCCACGCGGCCGAGGCCCGCGCGGCGATGACGGCCACCGCCCTGGGCATCCTCGATGACGCCGGTCCACTCGTCGTGACCGGACGCGCCGGTGACGAGCTCGCGAGGCTCGCACGCCAGGACGCCCGGATCGCCGCCGCCGTGGACGCCGGTGCCCGCCCGACCGCCCTGGCCGCCGGGATCGGGGTCCTGGCGCAGGGAGTGGCCGTCCTGGTCGCCCTGGTGACCGGTATCCCGGCCGTCCGCGCCGGTCTGCTCGCACCCGTCGAGCTCGCCGTCGTGGTCCTCACGCCGCTGGCCGCCTTCGAGGCGACCTCGGTGCTGCCCATGGCTGCGGTCCAGGTCCAGCGCTCGCGCGCGGCCGCGGCGCGCATCCTCGCCCTGCTCGACAGCACCGGGACGCCCGATGACGGTGCGGTCGTCATCGCCGAGCCCGACCGCACCGCGGTCGCCCGCCAGCCGCTCCCGCGCCCGCTCGTCGCGCAGGGGCTCGCGTGCGGGTGGTCGGACGGTCCGGCCGTGCTGACCGGGATCGACCTCGAGCTGGGCATCGGGCGGTCGGTGGCCGTCGTCGGCCCCTCGGGGGTCGGCAAGACGACGCTGCTGCTGACCCTCGCGGGTCTGCTGCCCCCCAAGGCCGGTCGGC
>JAHIJU010000078.1 GCA_018898235.1 Actinomycetota bacterium
GCTGGTGGGGATCACCCCGGCGAACATCACCGGCACCGGCCCCATCGGACTCGTCAGCAAGTCGGGCACGCTGACCTACCAGATGATGTTCGAGCTGCGCGACCTCGGCTTCTCGACCGCGATCGGCATCGGCGGCGACCCGATCATCGGCACCACCCACATCGACGCGCTCGCGGCGTTCGAGGCCGACCCCGACACCCTGGTCATCGTGATGATCGGCGAGATCGGCGGCGATGCGGAGGAGCGGGCGGCGGCCTACATCAAGGAGCACGTCACGAAGCCCGTCGTCGGCTACGTCGCGGGCTTCACCGCACCCGAGGGCAAGACGATGGGTCACGCGGGCGCCATCGTGTCCGGCTCGTCCGGCACGGCCCAGGCGAAGAAGGACGCGCTCGAGGCCGCCGGGGTCAAGGTCGGCAAGACGCCGTCGGAGACGGCCGCACTGGCCCGCGCGCTGCTCGCGGTCTGAGGGAGGTGCGGCCGGTCCGGCCGCACCCGCCCGCCCGAAGGCCGACCGGCGACTCGCCGGTCGGCCTTCGGGAGACATCCCACGTCCACGGCGACGATGACCGGGTGAGCGTCCCGACCCGAACCCCGCCGCGCGTCGTCGAGGCCGAGCGCGCCGTCGGCCGGTCGCCCTTCGAGGACGGGCTGCCGGAGTGGACGGGGGCGGCGCTCGCCTCGGTGCAGGCGGTCGCGCTGTCGGTGCTGGTCGTCGTGCTGCCTGCGGTCGCGGCCTCGCTCACCTCGTCGATCGACCCGACCGACCAGGCCGGGTGGCTCGCCGCGGCGCGCGTGGGGCTGCGCATCTGGCTGTTCGCGCACGGGGTCCCGCTCGTCACGACCGGTGCGACGCTCACCATGGTCCCGCTCGGCCTGACCGCCGTGGCGCTGTACACCCAGTACGCCTCGATCCGACGCACCGGTGTGGCCGGTCGGCCGGGCCTGGTCGCCGGGACGCTCGCCTACGTCGCGCTGGCAGCGCTCGTGGCGACCATCGCGGGCGATGCCTCACGGCTCCCCGTGGTGCTCGGCGGCGGGTTCGTCGTCGGTGCGCTGGGGACCGGCCTGGGTCTGGCGCGGCGCCCCACGAGCACGTCGTGGCGCAGGATGAGCGACGGGCTGCATGCACGGGTGCCGTCGTACGTCGCGCTCGGTGCGCGGGCCGGTGCGATGGCGTCCGCGATGCTCGTGCTGGGTTCCTCGCTCCTGGTCGTCCTCTGGGTGGTGGCCGGACGGGCGACCATCGGCGACGTCGTGCGCGAGCTCCCGCTGGATGCGGTGGGCGGCGTGGTGTTCGCCCTCGCCCAGCTCGCGTATCTGCCGAACCTGGTGGTGTGGGCGCTGTGCTGGTTGGCCGGGCCGGGGTTCGTCGTCGGGACGGGCACCCTGTTCTCGGCCTCGGCGGTGGTGGTCGGTCCGATGCCCGCGTTCCCGCTGCTCGGTGCCCTGCCGTCCTCGGCGGCCGGTGGTCACGTCGCGCTCCTGGCGCCGCTCGCGGTCGTCGCGATCGGCGCGCTTGCCGGCCTGTTCGTGCATCGCCGCTCGCAGGAGACCGCCTGGTGGCACGGGTCTGCCGCGGTGGGCTCCGTCGCCGGGATGACGGCGGTGCTGGTCGTGGCCCTCGTGGCTGCCTCGGCGGGGGCCGCAGGTCCCGGCCGGCTCGCCATCGTGGGGGGCGCGTGGTGGGTGGTCGGCCCGATCGTCGGCGCACTCGTCGGTGGCGGTGCGCTCGTCGTGGTGCTGCCCGCCTCGCCGCTGCTCCGGGCGCAGCTGCGCCTCTGGTGGGCGGCCGTGCCGATGCGGCGGACCGGGGCCGACTCGGACGGTCCCGGCACGGCCGGACCCGACGCGGATGCCCGCGGCACGGCCGGTCGGAGCCCGCTGGCTCGGATCCGCGCGGGCCTGGCCCGCACGGTCCGGCGACGCGGCGACCCGCAGGACTGAGCTCAGCCGCCGTTCTGCAACCGCGTCTGCACGGCGGAGATGTCCGTCTGGTACGCCGCGGTGCACGCATGCTGGGCCGCCTGGGTGAGCGCGGACTCGCGGCACTCCTGGTACCGCGTCTGGACCGGCAGCCAGTACAACGACGCCGCCCCGACCGCGACGCCGAGCACCGCCGAGACGGTGAGCATCAGCGCGGGTGCGACGATCTGGACGCCGCCGTGCGAACGCAGCGCGACGACCACGGCACGGCCGCCGACCACGGCCGCGGTCGCCGCGAACCCGATGGCGGACAGGCCCCACGGGGTCGGCAGCATGGTGACCACGAGTCCCGCGAGCAGCAGCAACAGGGTGGTGCGGACCAGACGAGCCGCCCGCGTCAGGCCCGCCGGGTCGGGGGCCGGCGGGGGCGGGGCCTGGGGCACGGGTGAGCGCTCGCCGGGCGCGGGCCGAACCGGCGCCGGCCGGGGCCGCGTCGGGTCCGGCGGCGCGTAGGGGTTGCTCACCTCGCCATTGTCGCCCACCGGTGCCCGTCGACGACGAGGCGTCCGGGCGCAGCGGCGACCGGGCTGGGTAGGGTGACCAGCCGTGACCACCCCGACACCGCCCACCCGTCGGTCGGGCCGGGTCGTCGTCCTGGCCTCCGGGGCCGGGTCGACCCTCGCCGCGATGCTGGCGGCCCAGGAGGACCCGACGTACCCGGCGCGGGTGGTTGCCGTGGTGAGCGACCGCGCGACGGCGCCCGCGCTGGACCGTGCGCGGGCCGCCGGGCTCGCGACCGCGGTCGTCGTCCCGCGCGACTTCCCCGACCGGGCGGCGTGGGACGCCGCGGTGGCGGAGGCGGTCGACGTGTTCTCGCCCGATCTGGTGGTGCTCGCCGGCTTCATGCGGGTGCTCGGAACTCCGTTCGTGGAGCGGTTCGCCGGTCGTGCGCTCAACACCCATCCCTCGCTGCTGCCCGCCTTCCCGGGCGCGCACGCGGTGCGGGACGCCCTTGCCTACGGCGTCCGGCTGAGCGGCTGCACCGTGCACCTGGTGGACGCCGGCCTGGACTCCGGCCCCGTGCTCGCGCAGGCGGCCGTGCCGGTGCGCGACGGCGATGACGAGGACGCGCTGCGTGCCCGCATCCAGCAGGTCGAGCGCGACCTGGTGGTGGACGTCGTCGGCCGGGTCGCCGCCGAGGGTGTGACCGTGGACGGGCGTCGGGCCACGTTCGGGCGGCCCGGCCCGCGCTAGCATGGCCCCGGCCGCGACTGGCGCGAGGTGGGACTGACCACCGGGGAGCGGCCGAGCTTCCTTCGTCGGCATCGCCCGCCTGGGTGCCGCCGGTCCGCGAGCAGCGGGGCGACCCGCCGCTCACCCCCGACCGGAGGAGTCCGCCATGTCGCACTCATTGCCCGACGTTCCCGCAGTCGCCGACCCGACCGCCCCCGCCACCCGTCGACCGGTGCGCCGGGCGCTGGTGAGCGTCTACGACAAGACCGGCCTGCCGACCCTGGCCACGGCGCTGCACGCCGCGGGGGTCGAGATCGTCTCGACCGGGTCGACGGCCGCCACCATCGCCGCCGCCGGGGTCCCGGTGACCCGGGTCGAGGAGCTCACGGGCTTCCCCGAGTGCCTGGACGGTCGGGTCAAGACCCTGCACCCGCGGGTGCACGCCGGCCTGCTGGCCGACACCCGTCGCCCCGAGCACCTGGCTCAGCTGGTGGAGCTCGGGGTCGCGCCGTTCGAGCTCGTGGTGGTCAACCTGTACCCGTTCGCCGCGACGGTGGCCTCGGGCGCCGGTCCCGACGAGTGCGTCGAGCTCATCGACATCGGCGGTCCGTCGATGGTGCGGGCCGCCGCGAAGAACCACCCGAGCGTCGCCGTGGTGGTCGACCCGGCCGGGTACGGGGACGTCGTCGCCGCCACCGTCGCCGGCGGCTTCACGCTCGCGCAGCGTCGTGCGCTGGCCGCTGCGGCCTTCGCGCACACCGCCGCGTACGACGTGGCGGTCGCGACCTGGTTCGCCCGGACCTACGCCCCCGACGAGGTGGCACGCGAGTCCGGCTTCGCGGCGTTCGCCGGAGCCACGTGGGACCGCGGTCCGGTGCTGCGCTACGGCGAGAACCCGCACCAGCGTGCCGCCCTCTACCTGGACGGCGACGGCCTGGCCGGACGAGGTCTGGCGGGTGCGCGCCAGCTCGGTGGCAAGGAGATGAGCTTCAACAACTACACCGACGCCGACGCCGCCTGGCGTGCCGCGCACGACCAGGGCGATGTGCCGACGGTCGCGATCATCAAGCACGCGAACCCGTGCGGGATCGCTGTCGGCGCCGATGTCGCGCAGGCCCACGCCCGGGCCCACGCCTGCGACCCCGTGTCGGCCTACGGCGGCGTGATCGCCACCAACCGCACCGTGACCGTGGCGATGGCCGAGCAGATCGCCCCGGTGTTCACCGAGGTCGTCGCCGCGCCCGGCTTCGAGCCGGCCGCCCTGGCGATCCTGGCCAAGAAGAAGAACCTCCGGCTGCTGCAGGTCGAGCAGGCCGGCGCGGGGCTCGACGAGCGGTTCGTGAGCGGCGGGCTGCTGGTCCAGGACCGCGATCTTGTCGACGCTGCCGGCGATGAGCCGGCCGCATGGACGCTCGCGGCGGGCGCCCCGGCGGACGAGGCGACCCTGGCCGACCTGCGACTCGCCTGGCGCGCCGTCCGGGCCGTGAAGTCGAACGCGATCCTGCTGGTCAAGGACGGTGCCAGCGTGGGTGTGGGGATGGGCCAGGTGAACCGCGTCGACTCCTGCCGGCTCGCTGTCGAGCGGGCGAACACCCTGGTCGAGGGGGTCGAACGCGCCCGCGGCTCGGTCGCGGCCTCCGATGCGTACTTCCCGTTCGCCGACGGCCTGCAGATCCTGCTGGACGCGGGTGTGCGCGCCGTCGTGCACCCGGGCGGCTCGATCCGGGACGACGAGGTGACCGCCGCCGCAGCAGCGGCGGGCGTGACCCTCTACCTGACGGGCGCCCGGCACTTCGCGCACTGAGCGCGGCGGCCTCAGCGGGTCGCGAGCGGCTGCGCGGCGTCACCGGCGCGGCGCGGGTCGACCCGGGGGAGGTCCGGTCCGGACAGGAGCCGGCGCACCGCGGCCACCTCCCGCGGGTTGTCGACGACCAGGGCAGCCTGCAGGCGGTCGTCGCGCACCCACAGCGCTGTCCACGCCCCGTCGTGACGGCGGAGGATGACGTCGGCCTGCGCCGAGGGCGTGCCGAACAGGGCGACGTCGTGGCCCAGCTGGTGGGAGAACACGTACGGAGCGGGATCGTGGATCGTGTCCGGGCCGCCGGTCAGGTCGGCGGCCAGCGCCCGCGGGCCACGCAGTGCGTTGTCCCAGTGACCGCCGGTGACCCAGCCGCGCCGTGCCGATCGGCGGACGACGAGGTCACCGACCGCGCGCACCGAACCATGTCCCGGGGACTGGGGGTCCGTCAGCACCCGCATCCGTTCGTCGACCTGCAGGTGCCCGGTCGTCGTGAGCGGCAGCGCGCCGCTGAGCCAGCCGGTCGCCGGCCGGGCGCCGACGGCGGCGAGGACGACATCGGCCTCCAGGGTTCGGCCGTCGTCCAGCTCGACCAGTCCCGGGTGAACGGTCCGCACCGGCGACGACAGCAGGAGCCGCACCCCGACCGCCGCGAACCAGGGGCTGAGCTGATCGCGGACCGCACCGAGCCCGAGGGGAGCGGCTCCGGCTTCGACCACGACGACCTCATGGCCGGCGGCTGCGGCGACCCCGGCCACCTCGCTGCCCACCCAGCCCGCGCCGATGACCACCAGCCGGCTGGGCGCGCCGAGTGCCGCGCGCAGGTCGGTCGCGTCGGCGAAGGTGCGCAGGGTCCGTGCGGCGCCCCAGGCCGCGGGCAGCCGCGGTCGTGAACCGGTCGCCAGCACGAGCGTGCCCGCGGTGAACCGGCCGTCGGCCGTCCGGACCTCGGGACGGGCGCCCGACAGGTCGAGGCCGGTCGCCGGTTCACCGAGCCGGACATCATCGGCCAGGGCGAGCAGATCGGCGCCGATCTCGTCGGCCAGCCAGCGCGGGCTGTCCCGATCGAGGAGGTGCTTGGACAGGGGGGGCCTGTCGTAGGGGGCGATCCGCTCGTCGCCCAGCACGCGCACGGTTCCGCCGAAGCCGGCGCGCCTCAGCTCGGCGACCGTCGCGGTCGCGGCGAGTCCTGCGCCGACGACGAGAACGTCGGAGCTCGGCGCCGGATCGGGGGACGACATCCGGCAACGGTAGCCTCGCCTGGTCGGGGCGGTGCCCGGCCGGGGAAGGACGTGATGACCGAGGACGGGAAGTTGGCCCCCCCGCGCGGGGACCGCTCGCTGTGGTTCACGGTGGCGGGTGTGGGCCTGACCACCGCGGTGGCGACGGTGCTCGGTTCGTCGCGGGTGGCCGCCTGGACGCTGGCGGTCGTGCTCGCTGCCTGCGCGGTGGCGCGTGCCGTGCTGCCCGAACCGGGTCCGCTGGCGATCACCGTGCGACGCCGCTGGCTGGACGTCGCCGTGCTGCTGGGGTTCGCGGTGCTGGTCGGGGTGCTCGGGACCCTGCTGCCGGGCCAGTAGCGGTCGGCAGCAGGGTCCCGGGGCGTCGGGCGTCAGCCGACGATGACCTCGATCTCGTCGA
>JAHIJU010000079.1 GCA_018898235.1 Actinomycetota bacterium
ACCGAGAAGTGGTGCACGGCCGCGCCGAACGCGGTGCCGAAGGACGAGATCAGGTCGCTCGCGTAGTCGATGCCCGAGGTCCGCATGTTCGCCGCGCCGTTCAGCTGGACGACGGCCGAACCCCGGGTGGGCTTGGCCTGCAGGAACCGCGACACCGCAGCGAGCGTCGTCCCCCAGGCCACGCCCATCACCATGTCGGAGTCGAACCACGTGGCGAGCAGCCGGGCGGCGGTCATCGACACCTGGTCGAGGCGTTCGAGGTGGCTGGCCGAGTCGGGCACCGGCACGACGTAGGCCTCGACCCCGAACTCCGAGGTGATCGACCGGCCGAGCCCGGGCGCCCGGGTCGAGGACGGCCGCAACGAGATCTCGACCAGGCCGGTCTCCCGCGCACGCTTGAGCAGCCGCGACACGGTCGAGCGCGACGTGCCGAGGTGACGGGCGATGACCTCCATCTTGAGGTCCTGGAGGTAGTACATCGACGCCGCACGCAGCACGTCGGTCTCGCGTTCCACATCGCCGCCTTCGCCGACCGAGAAGGGCTTTGGGCCCAGTGTGGGTGCACGTTCGTGCACCGCGGTTGCGCGCTCGTTCGCGCCGAGCAGAGGATATCCCGTCGCCCCACGAGAGCGGCAGACCTACCTGAGGAGAAGCAACGATGCGGACCGCTCCCTTGACCGTGCAGGCACGGACCGACGCCCTGGCAGCCCTCGCGGCCAGTACGGGCAGCGGTCGCGAGCTCGACGTCCTGGTCATCGGAGGTGGCGTCACCGGCGCGGGCATCGCGCTCGACGCGGTCAGCCGAGGTCTGTCGACGGCGATCGTCGAGGCGCAGGACTGGGCGTCCGGCACCTCCAGCCGGTCGAGCAAGCTCGTGCACGGCGGCCTGCGCTACCTCCAGATGCTCGACTTCCACCTGGTGCACGAGGCGCTCACCGAACGCGACCTGCTCATCAGCTCGCTCGCCCCGCACCTGGTCAAGCCCGTCTCGTTCCTCTACCCGCTGGAGCACCGCGTCTGGGAGCGGGCCTACGTCGGCGCTGGTGTGGCGCTCTACGACACGCTCGCCAGCGCCACCCGCCGCAAGCGCGCCATGCCGCTGCACCAGCACCTGACCCGCAAGGGCATGGAGCGGATGTTCCCCGATCTGCGCCACGACGCCGCGATCGGGGCGCTGCGTTACTGGGACGCCGCCGTCGACGACGCCCGCCTGGTCGAGACCCTGGTGCGCACGGCGGTCAGCTACGGCGCCCACGCCGCCTCCCGCACGCAGGTGGTCGACCTGGTCAAGACCGCCGGCGGTGCGGTCACCGGCGCGCGCCTCGTCGATCTGGAGACCGGCGACGAGGTCGAGGTCCGGGCCCGCGCCGTCATCAACGCGACCGGCGTCTGGACCGAGCAGACCGAGGCCCTGGCCGGCACCGACGGCGGTCTGCGCGTCCTGGCCAGCAAGGGCATCCACATCGTCGTCCCCCGCGAGCGCATCCAGGGCCACACCGGGCTGATCCTGCAGACCGAGAAGTCCGTGCTGTTCATCATCCCGTGGTCGCGGTACTGGGTGATCGGCACCACCGACACCCCCTGGAAGCAGGAGCTGACCCACCCGGTCGCCACGTCGGCCGACATCGACTACGTGCTCGAGCACGCCAACGCCGTGCTCGCCAAGCCGCTGACCCGCAAGGACATCATCGGCACCTGGGCCGGTCTGCGGCCGCTGCTGCAGCCCGGGACCAAGGAGGGCACCAGCTCGGCGAAGGTCTCCCGTGAGCACACGGTGGCCTCGCCGACGCCGGGCCTGACCGTCATCGCCGGCGGCAAGCTCACCACCTACCGGGTGATGGCCAAGGACGCCGTCGACTTCGCGATCGGTTCCCGCGCCGACAGCCTGCCATCGATCACCGACAACCTGCCGCTGGCCGGCGCCGAGGGCCTCGCCGTCTTCCAGCGCAAGGCCCACGCCATCGGTGCGAGCTGGGGCTGGGACTCCTTCCGGATGGACCACCTGCTGCACCGCTACGGCTCGCTGCTCACCGAGCTGGTCGACCTGGTCGAGGCCACCCCCGACCTGGCCAAGCCGCTGGCCAACGCACCGGCCTACATCGGCGCGGAGATCGTCTACGCCGTCAGCCACGAGGGTGCCCTGCACCTGGACGACGTGATGATGCACCGGACCCGCCTCAACTACGAGCAGGCCGACCGCGGCGTCGGGGCGCTCGACGAGATCGCCGGGCTGATGGCGCCGGTGCTCGGGTGGGACGCCGAACGCACGGCATCCGAGATCGCGACGTACCGGTCGCGCGCCGCGGCCGAGGAGCAGGCCGAGCACCAGCTCGATGACGGCTCGGCCGAGAAGGTCCGTCTCGAAGCCACCGAGGTCGCCCCGTGGCGGCCCCTCGGCGCGACCCCCGCGCACGAGTCCTGACCCAGTCTCCCCGGGGCCCTGCCCCCGGGGTGCAGTGACAACGACGTCCAGAAAGGCTCGACTGTGGACTACTCGATCGTCCTCGCCGCCGAGACC
>JAHIJU010000080.1 GCA_018898235.1 Actinomycetota bacterium
CTCCACCGCGTTGCTGTTCGGCTGGGCGGGGTACCCGGCGTAGGTGTCGACCTTGGGGGTCTTGCCGTCCTTGAACCGCCAGCCCAGGGCCTTCAGGCCGGTGAGGTCGCCGTGATTCAGGAGCGGGACGAACTGGCGGACGTAGGTACGCCCGTTCCAGACCTCGCCGATCCACTGGGTGACCATGCTCGGGGCCAGGTCAGCGGCCGTGGCCTGGTCGAGCGCGGCGTTCAGGCGGGTCCGCAGACCGGCCCGGCCCTGCTCGTCCGAGGCAGCAAACGCGGCCAGGAACCGGGGCTCCTTGCTGCTCTTGCCGCCGGGCCGCACGCTGGCGGGCAGCGCCGCGGTGAGGCGGCTCTGGTCGGTGCCGTACACCAGCGTCGCGGTGTCGGTGGCCTCGGTCTCGACGGCCGCCTCGGTGGTGCTCTCGTCGTCGTCCATGGCGGACGTCTCCTCCTCTGCCGCCGGGGCGGCGTTGACCTCACCCGGGGCGGGTGCGGTGATCTGGGTGGTGGGCTCTCCGCAGTCAGCGGCGAGCAGGCGCGAGGACGGGAACGCAGGCGCCACGACCAGGCCGACGGCGTCTACGAGGCCGCCGAGCAGGCGCCCCGCGCGGACGATGGGGTTGTCGACCTCGATCGAGATGCCGGGCCGGACCCCGGCGTCTACCTCGGCAAGGGCGTCGCTCCCGGCCGTCGTGTCCAGGAAGGTCACATCGGCGAGCAGCCCGGCATCGTCGGGGGTGATCTGAGTCAGGGCGACGGGGTGCAGCGGGTCGTGCTGAACGTTGGCCGGGACCGGCTCGGTCGGCAGGGTCAGGACACCCGGGTCGACGGTGACGGCCCCGACGTCGGTGCGGCCACGCTCGCCCCAGGCGAGCAGCCGGTAGGTGCGGGTGCGGCCAGAGGTGCTGGCGGCGTGCAGCGTTCCAAGGATGCGCAAGGTCAGTCCTCCGTCGTGGCGGGTAGGCCGGTGTCGGGCTGGGTGAGTGCCGACAGGTCGAGGGCGATGCGGAGGCCGGGGGCGCAGACGTCGTCCATCGACAGCCGGGCATTGACCGGGGTGGCTCGGTCGCCGAGCCGGTCGGTAAGGATCGAACGGGCGGTCTCGCGGGTCTCGTAGGTCAGGGACGCGGACGTGCCGGAGGCTTCGAGCAGGGCGCCGGGCACGCCGGTGAGCCGGGAGAAGTCGAGGGCCTCGGCGTTGCGGCCCTGCTCGTAGAGCGCGATCTCCACGCCGCTGGAGTCCTCGGCCTCGATGCCGTAGGGAAGCCACGACACCGCGCCGGAGTCGGAGTTGCGACGGGCCGTGATCCAGTCGGACAGGAGCGCCTTGATCTCGTCCTCAGACAGGTCCAGGTCAGGGTCGGTGGGGTGCATCTTCGTGTGCGGGACGGGCGTCTTGACCCGGCCGCGCACAGCCCGGTGCAGCTCGTGCGCGCCGCGCACGTAGGAGGCGCCCGTGTTCAGCAGACCTTCGTCGAGGCCCATGAACAGGATGACCTGGCCGCGCTGGGCGGGCTTGTCGTCGACGAGGATGCCGTAGGCGGCATCGAACTCCCACGACTCGAAGGGCACGCGAACCGCGTCACCGATGACGTCGCGCGTGTCGCGGTAGACCTGCCAGAGGGAGAACCCGCCGAAGAACAGGTCATCGAACGTCCACAGCAGCCGCATCGCGGGCGCCACGTCGGAGTCAGTGCGGTACGTCCACTGCGGCTGGACTGGTGCCAGCGCGTCGCCTTCGTAGGCGCGCAAGACTCCCTTGGCAAGCTGCCCCACGATCTGGTTACGTGACGAGACGACGGCCGGGACGCGCATGGCCTCGGCCCGGGTGACGGGGATGGCCTCGCCGATCGCGCCGAACACGTCGGAGGAGATGACCTCCAGGGTCGAGGCGGCGGCCCACGGGGACGCGAGCCGTGCCGTGCGGCCGGGGGCGAGCGCCTGGCCGACCCTGTCCTGACCGAATCCGAAGAACCTCACGGCCGGAACCGTGCCCGCCCGGCGCGCGGCGCGACGCGCCCGACGCGCACCTATCGCGAATCGCGGTAGAGGTCAGCCGGTGACGGAGATGACCCGGGGCCGTTCGCGGGTCGCGGCGCGGGCGAGCAGGGTGTCATACACGCGCAGGGCGTTGGTCGCGGCCACGAGTGTGGTGATGTCCCCGCCCTCGGCCATCGCCCGGCGACGGCCCCAGGCCCACGACCCGTCACCGATCGGTCGGCGCGTTGCCACGTCGGCGGCGTCGTCAAGGGCTGGGTCGACGGGGTGCGCCAGATTGCCGGAGCGGATGTCCTGGGCGACCTGGGAGGCGGCGGCGGTGATGTCGCGGGTGCCGAGCTGCACGAGCTTCGGGCGGGGCCGGGCCTCGCGCGTGAGCCGGTCCGCGACGGCCTGGTTTGGGCCGATGTTGTCGTACCCGACGGGCAGGCCGGGGTGTTTGCGGGACCGTGCGAACACTGCGGCCGGTAGCCAGGAGTCGCCGACCTGGTGGTCGATGACCTCGACCCACGCCCGCCCGGACTGGTCGCGCCACGCTGCGCACAGCGCAGCGGCGGACTGGTCGGGGGCGACGTCGAACCCGATCGCCCACCGGGCCGGGTAGCCGGTCACGCGCCGCTGACCGGCTTTCCACTCGGCCGGGTCGATCGCGCGGGTGTTCACGTCGAACGGCCACTGCCCGCCGTACTCGCGCTGGAACTGCGCCAGGCCCATCCCCGCGAACCGCTCGCGCACCACGCGCATGGTCGTGAGAGTCCCGATGCCGGGGTGTGCCGCCTCGATCGCGGCCTCGTTCAGGACGTACCGGCCGGACTTGTCCAGGGTGCGCGGGTGCGGCAGCTCGGCCGGGGCCTCATCGACCGGCCAAGCGACCGGGGTGCCGTCCGGGACGGCGTACTCCAGGACACCGACCTTGCCGCGACGGCCGCGTTCGAGGGCGTCCCACAGCATCCCGGAACGGGCCTTGCCCGCAGTGCCGGTGATGATGACCTGGCCGGCGGGACGCACGTCATCCGAGGTGAGGTCAGCATCCTCGTCGAAGCGGGTATCCATGAGGGCCAGGGCACCGCCGAGCAGGTCGGCGGTGGTCTCCGGTGAGTGCTCCTGGGCCTCGTCGAACAGGATGCGGTCGGCGCCGTCGCCACGGAACGCCCCGCCCTCCGGGGTGACGACCCACAGCCGTGAGCCGTTCGTCCACTCGATCGCCTCGGCAGCGGCCCCGCGAAGGATGCGGTAGTCGCCGACGTTGCGCGGGCCCAGGGTGCGCGCGACCTCCAGGAACCGCTCACGGGCCTTCACGTACGTCTGCGCCGTTACCACGACCTTGAACCCGGGCCGGGTCTGGCACAGGCCGAGCAGGACGGCCCAGATCGTCGTCGTCTTGGACGCCCGGCGGGGCTCGGTGACTGCGAACTCGGACCACTCCGGGGCGTCGTCGATCTCGGCCAGGAGCAGGCGCGCTAGCTCGATCTGCTGCGGTCCGACCGACCGCAGACCGAGCATCCGAGCCCCAACCCAGAACGGGCCAAGACAGACGCCGAGCCTGGGGGCTGACGAGAACAGGGCTCGGGCTTTCGTCGAGCCTTTGACCGGCAGCGGGTCGGACGAGAGAGAAAGGGAAGCGGACGGCTTGCGTGGGTTTCCGTCGGTCTCAAAGACGGCGTCGAACAGGTCCATCAGAGCCACGACCGACGGGACGGGACGACGCCGGGACGACGCGGCGGAGCGGCGAGGGTGTGGGCGAGGCGGCCACCGGCCGCGCGGTTGCAGTAGGCGTGCTCGGGCTGGTCGCCGTCGCGCTCGAAGGTCCCGCCGAGCGCGTGGGGTACGACGTGGCCCAGGTCCCAGGGCTGGCCGCGCTCGATGGGCAGGCCGCAGCGCGGGCAGATGACCTGCCCGCTGTCGATGAGTCGCTGGTAGTGGGCGCGCCGGGCCATCACCCGGCGCCCGCCGGGCCGTCGTCCGGGCATCAGTCGTCCCAGAGCGTGGTGTCGCCAGCGGCGCGGGCGGCGTAGTCCAGGACGGGGCCGACCAGGCGGTCGGTCCGGTCGCGCTCTCGTGCGCGTCGGCACATGGGGCAGCGCGGGATGAGGGTGCCGTCGGGGCGCTTGATGAGCCCGGCGTCGCCGTCGTGCTCGCACGTGACCGGGATGACGGGTCGCATCGTGGTCTGTCCTTCCGGGGTTGGAGCCGGGCCGAAGGCCCCTCCCCTTGAAGAGGGGGGAGGGCTGGTACTGAGTGCCGCATGGGCTGACCTGCGGCGATACCTGTCCGGGCCGCGCAAGTGGGCGGCGGCGGCCAGTCGGGCACGGGTGGCCTGACGGCGTGCGGCGTCGGCCGCGTCGCGCAGCGGTCGGGCCTGGGCGATCAGCTCGACCAGGACCTTCTTGACGATGCGGACGGCGGACGGGACGGGGCGGCCGTCGACCACGCCACCGCGTGACCAGGTCACGACGCCCAGGTCCTCTAGGACGGCCATGCACCGGGCGGTCCAGCGCACGGACAGCGACGCGCGCTCAGCGAGCTGAGGCATGGTCAGCAGCCCCTCACCCGACCGGTCGGGCAGCGTGGCCGCCAGGGCGTCGAGCACGTCGCGCACACCACCCCACTCACGCCCGCCCAGCGGCCCCCACCCGGCGCGGCGCAGCGAGCGCACCAGCGACGGCGTCGGCGCCCAGGCAGAGGGCAGAGTCGCGCTCATCGCCGAACCACCAGAGGCACGAGGCGGTCTTGAAGCGCGACGAGTGTCGCGAGTTGGTCGATGGTCGCCGTTATCTCGGCGGCGAGCCCGCGCCTTGCGATCAGCGACGCCTCTGCTCGCAGGAGGTCCAGCCCGCGCGCGATCTCGCCCACGGACTGGAGTAGCGCCGTCTCCGCTTCGGCGCGCACCTGATCGACGCGGCTCATCGCGACCACGACCGTTCGAACTGGCTGAACGTCTGGCGGGGGTGGGTCGCCCACCACTCCAGCAGCTCGTCCGAGGCGTAGGCGCGCGCGCGGGACCACGGTCCGAGGAACAGTGTTTCCGCTCGGATGCCAGCGGTCCTGCCGCGCCGGTTGAGCAGGTTGCCCCGGCAGGCTCGCTCTGCCTGGGAGTGCTGGTCCTCCAGGAACAGGTCGTAGGCGTCGCGGCACTCACGCCACGCGGATGCCGCCTCAGCGAAGATGACCGATCGGTGACGCCTCACGGCTTGGTCATCTCCTGGAGCGCGGTGCTCGCGGCGGCGAGGCTGACCCACGCGGCACGGAAATGCTCGGCCACGGTGCGCAGGGCTTCGGCGTCGTCGTCCTCGGGTTCGGCCGAGTGCCGCAGGTCGTCGACGTCGTCGACCAGCGCCCACGTCTCGTCGCGAACCTCACGGGCACGCTCGGCCATCACGAGCAGGTCGAGCCGGTACGGGCCGTGCACCATGCGCGCCACGGGCAGCGGTACCGAGTCGGGGCCGTAGCACTCGGGCGGGACCTCCGGCAGAGGCTCGCCGTTGGCGTCGCGGGTGCGTGTGGATAGAGGGAGGTGGGCACCAGGGTGCGGGCAGACGAAGTTGATCGGTCCCGCCTCGGCGCAGACCATGCAGTACTCAGCCGCCTCGGGCTCGGCATCCTCGGACGGCCCCAGATCGAGCCGGGCGAGCAGTGCCCCGCCCGCGACGACCAGGCCGCCGCCGAGCAGCGTGCCGCCCGACAGAGGCGGCGTCGTCAGCGCCAGCGTCACCCCACCTGCGACCACGGACGACGCGGCCAGACCCGACAGCGCACCACGCATCACGCTCACGAGGCGACCCGGGGCATGAGCAGGTCGGACAGGTCGACCCCGAAGTGCTCTGCGATCAGCTCGACGTCCTCCGTCGTCCAGCGCGTGCGGCACCTGAACCTGTCGTTGATCGAAGGCTGAGAGAGCCGCAGAACCGTCACGAGGCAGGTCTGAGGAAGGCCCTGGGACCGCAGCAGGTCGGCGACGCCCTCGGTGATGACATCGTTGAGTCTCATAGCGAGTTGTGTAGCGGCTCAGCCGGTCATTGAACGGGAGGCGCGCCGACACGCCGAACGTCTGGCCTTCATTCTGACCGGCTGAGCCGATAGCATGCAGGCATGACAGTCACCACGCTGCACGTACGCAGGGCCGCCACGCTGGCCGATCATGTGGCCGCCAACATCCGCGCCGAGGCCGCACGGGCAGGCGTCACGCAGAGAGCTCTAGCCAGCTCGATCGGGCTGTCTCAGGCGTCCGCCTCGGCGCGCTGGCGCGGAGTCACCCCATGGACCCTGAATGACATCGAGGCCGTCGCCCACGTACTCGGGACGACGACCTCGGTCTTGTGCGCCATCAGGGACTTGAACCCCGAACCCGCTGATTAAGAGTCAGCTGCTCTGCCAATTGAGCTAATGGCGCGCGGTGCACGAGGTTAGCAGCCCTCGGGCCCAGGAGTGAAACCGAGGTCTACAGGTACAGCCCGGGCTCGCGGGCATCACCGTCGGGCTGGGCGACACCGTGTACGTCCTTCTCCCGCAGCAGGAGGTAGACCGTGCCGGTGAGCTCGACCTCGGCGCGGTCCTCCGGGTCGAACAGCACCTTGTCGCCCACGTTCACCTGGCGCACGTGCTGCCCGGCGGCGACCACGTGGCCCCAGGTGAGTCGCTTGCCCAGCACCGCGGTCGCCGGGATGAGGATGCCGGTGGCCGACCGCCGCTCAGCCCCCTCCTCGTCGAGCTGCACGAGCAGACGGTCGTTGAGCATCCGGATCGGCACGGCGGGTTCAGGCACGGCACGACGCTACCGGCCGGCCGGGGGCATCCGGCGCCGCGGCTCGTAGGGTAGATCCCACCACCCCCTCTGGAGGATCTCCATGCCGCGTCTGACCACAGGTGAGACCGCCCCCGACTTCACCCTGCCGACCGCCGACGGCGGCACGCTCACCTTGAGCGACCTGCGCGGGAAGTCGGTCGTCGTCTACTTCTACCCGGCGGCCGGGACCCCCGGCTGCACGACGCAGGCGTGCGACTTCCGCGACTCCCTGGCCTCGCTCACGGCGCACGGCTACGCCGTCGTCGGGGTGTCCCCGGACGCGCCGGACAAGCTCGCGGCATTCGTCGAGGCCGAGCACCTCACGTTTCCCCTGGTCTCCGACCCGGAGCGCACGGTGCTCGAGCAGTGGGGCGCCTGGGGCGAGAAGTCGCTGTACGGCAAGACGGTCACGGGCGTGATCCGCTCGACCGTGGTGCTCGACCCGGCCGGAGTCGTCGTGCTGGCGCAGTACAACGTCAAGGCCACCGGGCACGTCGCCAAGCTCCGCAAGGACCTGGGCATCGACTGACGGCA
>JAHIJU010000003.1 GCA_018898235.1 Actinomycetota bacterium
CCGGCGGCGCGGACAGCTCGGCGAGCCGCCCGACGGCCTGCGTCCAGGCCTTGGCCTGCTGGACGATGACGCCGAGCGCGACCAGCTCGTCCCAGGCCCCGACGTCGAACCGGCCGACGGTGAGCGGCCCGCGCCGGCTGTCGCCCAGCGCGCGCGCCTCCTCCACCAGCGCGCGCAGGGCCGCGAGCTGCGGGGTGTCGATCCGCAGCCACAGCCCGTCGTCGAGCAGCACCCGGTCCTCACCGGCCGCGAACGCCCGCAGCACCGCCTCCAGCGGCACCTGTCGGTCGTCGACCTCGATGGTCACCGACAGCTCGAACCAGTCGCGGTCCGCCCCGAGACCGAGCTCGTCATCGCTGCCCGTCCCGACCACGACCCGGGCCGACGTGGTCGCCTCGCGGTAGTCGGGCAGGTCACCGACGATCCGCACCTCGACGCCGTCGACGTCACGCAGCGCGGGCAGCACCCGGTCGACGAGGGTGACGGTGTCCCAGTCGGTCAGGCCCGGGTGCCCGGAGGCGTGGGTGCGCAGCGGCTGCAGGAGGGCAGCCCGCAGGCGCTCGGCGCTCGCGGCGGCGGGGGTCCCCTCGATCGGCGGCACACCCGGCGGCGGCTCCCCGAGCGCCCCCGCGACCGCCGTCGCCGCCGCGGCCAGCAGCCGCGTCTCCCCGTCGGACGAGCGCCACGGCTGGCCGAGCCGGTCGATCGGACCGAGCGGCACCGGCTCCGGCGGGGTCGAGCCCGTCGACCGGTAGGCCCAGGACCAGGCGATCGCCACGGTGTGCCGCTCCCGCACGGTCACGTCCAGCCGCAGCCCGGGGGTGGCCGGCTCGGGCGGGTGGGCGGTGCCGTCGGTGCTGGTCAGCGGCAGGACCCCGGACAGGCGAGGGATGTACGTTCCCCAGAACTCGGCGGCGGTCGGGGCCGGCACACGCAACGACCCCGGCATCGTGAGCAGCGGTTCGGCCCGCCGGTCCAGCGGGGCGGCGAACCGCGCGAGGCTGAGCGTGCGCGGCGCCTCGGTCCACCAGTACACGCCGGCGGGCGACGGGAGCCCGATCAGGCCGAGCCGTTCGGGGTCGAGCCGTTCGCCGCCGACGACGACCCCGGGCAGCACCCGCAGACCGGCCTCGTCCTCGTGCAGGTCCAGCCGCACCTGCGCGGGCTCGTCGTGCACCAGGACGGGGTCGCCGGGCGCCTGCGCCGCCAGGATCTCGACCCCCACCCTCCGCAGCTCGGTGAGCATCGCCCAGACCGCGACCCCGGGTCCACGGTCCAGGAACAGCCACGCCGCCGTCGTCCCCCACGAACGCGCGGCAGCCGTGGTCTCGATGAGTCGGTGCAGCGCCACGAACCCCTCGCGGTGCTCCGGGACGAACCCCGCAGCCGAGTACGGGCCGACGACCTCCGACCAGCCGGCACCGGTCCGGACCCAGCGGCCCCTGTCGCTGCGCACCGCGGGTCGGACGGCGAGACGGTGGGCGCGCGGCTGCTCCTGACGGGAGTCCGCCGGATCGACCTGGACGTCGAGCAGGAGGGCGAGCGGCGCCCGGGGTCGCGACACCCGGCGCTGTGGTGCCGTGAGCACGGAGTCGAGGACCTGGGCCCAGGCCGGCTGACGCACCGGACCGCTCGGTGCGGCGCCCGGCACCCCCGACCGCTGCGGCAGCACCGCGGCCTGCAGCAGCACCGCGGCCACGTGCTTGCAGGAGACCCGGACCGGGCACGAGCACACGCCCCCCAGCGGCTCGCCCTCCGGATCCAGGTGGATGTACTGGGTGTAGACCTCGCGCCCGCTGCCGCGCACTCGGCCGGTCAGCAGCCCTCGATCCTCGTCCCAGGTCGCGGAGAGCACCCGGCCGTCCAGCGCGTACGCCATGCCGCGCGCGAACACCTCCGGGGCGACGAGGGCGAGCACCTGCTCCTCGAGGACGACGGGGACGCGCACGGCCACGAGCCTAGGACGGGGCGGTGACAGGTGGCTCACGCCGCGCCCCCGGACTACGCCCCGCAGCGCTGCGCCGTCCGTTCGCCGTGCGGACCGGGCCGCCGAGCCGCACGCTGGTCCTGCCGTCGCGCCGGGCCATGTCAGTGGGACGCGCGACGATGGCGCCCCACCCGACGAGGAGGTCAACGATGGCGGTCTCACTCACCCCATACCTGCACTTCGGCACCGAGGCCCGCGCCGTCCTGGAGTTCTACCGCTCGGTCTTCGGCGGCGAGCCCGAGGTGGCCACGTTCGCGTCCTTCGGGATGTCGACCGACCCGGCGGACGCCGATCTGGTGATGCACGGGTTCCTGCGGACCGACGCAGGGCTGGAGATCATGGCCTCGGACACCCCGAGCCACATGACGCGCCCCGCGGGCACCTCGGTGTCACTGTCGCTCAGCGGCTTCGGCGTCGACGACGAGACGTTGCGGGGCTACTGGACCAAGCTCCGCGAGGGCGCCCGCGAGGTCGGCGCCGAGCTCGCGCCGTCGCCGTGGGGAGCCTCGTTCGGCCAGCTCACCGACCGGTTCGGGGTCATCTGGCTGGTCAACATCGACCCCGGGGAGCCGCAGGGCTGAGCCCCAGCCCACCGGCACCGATCCGTCGGCTCGCTAACCTCGGCCCGTGAGCGTCCTCGAACCGCCGCTGGCGGATGCGCCGGACCGGTCCGTGCGGCCACCCCGCACGACCGGGCCCAGGCGCTGGGTGGCGCTCGTGCTCGTCGTCGTCCTCGTGGTGCTGGCGGTCGCAGCGGTCGGCTCGGTCGTCGTCGGGCAGCGGGACTACACGGCGGCCGCGGATCGGCTGAACGTCCTCGTCGACCAGGCCCGGGAGGTCGAGTCCACCCGTGCGGAGGCGGTGACGACCACGACCCCCGCGTCCGCCGAGGCGGCGGCGTTGGCCGCCGTCGACGTCACGGGCTTCGCCGATCCGGGAGCCGCGGCCACGCTGACCACCGACGTTGCGACGCTCGCGACGGCTCTCACCGCATCGGGCGCGCCGCTCGACGTCCCGGACTACGCCCCGCGCCACCCCCGCACCCTCTGGCCGACGGCCGTAGATGCGGCCACGACCGAGCTGCGGACCCGGGCCGCCAAGCTCGACACCGCGATCGCCACGACCCGGACGGCCACCGACGCCCTCACGTCGGCGCTCGCGGCCGTCACGGCGTCGCGGCAGCGGCTGCTGGACTCGGTCGCAACGGTGTCCGCCCAGGTCGATGCCGCGAACGATGTGGCTGCCAACGACTCCCGCTTCGTCTTCCGGGACGCGGCCGCCGCCATCGACCCGGCCTCGGGGGGCCAGGCCTCCGCGCTCGCGGCCTACGTCGAGGCCGGGCGGGGCCTCCAGGCGTCGCAGGCCGCCGAGGAGGCCGAGCTCGACGGACCGCTGCGGGACTCCAAGGTCGCGGTGGAGCAGTTCGCCCGGTCCATCGACGGCGGGGTCCTGCTCGACTTCGACTGGGCGCCGACCCTCGTCATCGACGGCCAGACCTGGGGGCGATCCGGGTCGCTGGCCGGCTGGACCCAGTTCTGGTTCGACCGCGGCGGGTACGCCACGATCTCGCTCACCAGCTCCGTCGCGGCGCAGTGGCCCAGCTCGAAGTCGCTCGTCGTGCACGAGGTCGGGCATGCGATCCAGACCAAGTGCCCCGACCTCGCCGACCACTCGACCCGCCAGGCCGTCGAGGCCTGGGCGACCGCATGGGCCATCGGGATGGGCTACACCGACCCCGGGAACGGGACACAGGCCTACGGCGCACCCCCGGCGTCGTTGGTGGAGATCTCCACCTCCTGCCGGTAGAGCCCACGCATCTGCGCGCCCGGAGCGCCCCGTTCTCCCCAGGGGTCCCCGCAGCCCCCACTGTCAGATCTCCGTCATACAGTTGTTCGAAGACGACTCGAGCAGGTGAGGTGGCGAGTGGACGGGGACGAGCGGATCGCGGCGTTGCACGCCGCCGTGGACGCGCTCGCTCTCGCCCATCCTTCCGACGGCGGTGACGCCGTCGGTCTCGTCATCGCGCTTGAGCAGCAGATCGGCCGACTCACGGCCATCGCCGCGCAGGCGGTGGCCGTGGTCGAGACAGCGCATCTCTGGGACGGCGACGGTGCGCGGTCAGTGATGGCCTGGCTCGCCTCCGTCAGCGGGCTGTCGTACCCGCGGGCGAAGGCACGGGTCGAGCTCGGCCGGGCCATGCGCGACGACCTCCCGCACTCACGGGAGGCTGCGCTCCTGGGCACGGTCCCGATCGAGCGTGTCGAGACCCTGGCGCGGCTCGCCACCACCACCGACGCCCGGCGGGCCGCCCTGTCCGGACCGGCCTCGGCCTGCGGTGAGCCGTTCCTGCTCGCCGAGGCCCAGGTGCTCCCCGCCGACTCGTTCCGGCGGCTGACTCAACGCTGGGCCGCAGCGGCCGACCCCGAGGCGGATGAGCGCGGCTATCGCGAGGCGGCGGCGCGGGAGTTCGTGACGCTGTCGGCAACGACCGGAGGTGTCCACCTCGCAGGCTTCCTCACCACCGAGCACGGCGCCAGCGTCCAGACCGCCCTGGAGGCAGTCATCGGCCCACCGGCTCCGGGCGATGCGCGCACCAGCGCACAGCGCCGAGCGCAGGGTCTCGCGGACCTGTCCCGCCTCGTGCTCGATCACGGACTGCTGGGTGCCGGTTCGGCCGTCCGCCCGCACCTGACCGTCGTGGTCGACGTCGAGACGCTCCGTCGCGCGATCGACGGCCGCCCCCACGCCGAAGACCCGCCCGGCGAGGCGGGCCTCGGACCCGCTGCGCGACACCCGAGCCCGGGGGCGCTGCCGGATCTGTCCGTCGGGCCGGCCCCGCCCGACAGCGAACGGTTTGCCGTCGGTGAGGTCCTCGGGACGGGGCCAGTTCCGGCGTCGGTCCTCGCCCGGTTGGCATGCGACTCGGAGATGACGAGGGTCGTCTTCGGTGCGCGGTCGCAGGTCATCGACGTCGGACGGGCCGAACGCACCTTCACCGGTGCCCGTCGACGCGCCGTCATCGCCCGCGACCAGCACTGTCAGTTCCCCGGCTGCTCAGTCCCGCCTGCACTCGGGGAGGTCCATCACGTCGACCACTGGGCCCGGGGCGGCGGCACCGACGTCAACGCCGGGATCCTGCTCTGCTGGCACCACCATGACCACGTGCACCGGGCGGGCATCGAGATCGACCGGTCCGCGGGTCGATGGCGATTCAGCGCACCGCCGGACCTGTCCACGGCCCGTGCTGCTTGAGGGCACGGGCCGGACGGACGGCGCTCGCGCGCTCCGGGAGCGCAGTTCCACGTGAAACCTCCGGCTGTGGCCGACGGCGAACGCCGACGACCACGGCTCGCTGGTCCGACCTCAGCGCACCTCGCTCACCAGGTCGATCGCACCGCACGGGCACTCGCTCACGCAGATGCCGCAGCCCTTGCAGTAGTCGAGGTCGATCTCGTACTTCAGCCCCGGGCCCAGCTTGATGATCGCGTCGTCCGGGCACATGCCGAAGCAGTTGTCGCACTCGAAGCACGAGCCGCAGGACATGCAGCGTCGTGCCTCGAACACGGCGTGCTCGGCGTCCAGACCCTGGACGACCTCCTCGAACCCGGTGACCCGGCGGGCCGCCTCGAGCTCGCGGCGGTGCTGGTGCGGTGCGTCGGAGTAGTACCAGGTGTTGAGCCGGGACGCCGCAGCCTCCCGGTCCACGGGCAGGGGGCCGGTCGGCGTCGCCCCGGCCAACCACGCGTCGACCGAGCGGGCCGCGAGCGCCCCCCGGCCGATCGCGAAGGTCGCGGTGCGCGAGCCCGGGGACACGTCGCCCGCGGCGAAGACGCCCGGGCGTCCGGTCATCCCGGCGAGGTCGACCCCCACCACGCCGTCCCGCACGTCGATGTCCGACGTTCCCGTGACCAGCGAGAGGTCGGCGTCCTGCCCCACGGCGAGCAGCACGGCGTCGGCGTCGAGATCCTCGAAGATCCCGGTCGGCACCGGTCGGCCCTCGTCGTCCAGGGTCATCCGCTCGATCTTCACCCGCGGGCCCTCGATCTGCTTGATCGTCGAGAGCCACTGCACCCGGACGCCCTCGCCGATCGCGTCGTGCAGCTCGGTGGCGTGCGCGGGCATCTGTGCCTGGGTCCGGCGGTAGATGATGACCGCGTCCTGCGCGCCGAGCCGTCGGGCCACCCGGGCCGCATCCATCGCGGTGTTGCCGCCGCCGTAGACCGCGACCCGCCGGCCGAGCAGTGGCGGATGGTCGGAGGCGACGTCGCGCAGCACGTCGATCGCGTCGAGGATCTTCGCGGCCGCACCGGCCGGGATGTCCACATGGTGCCCGACGCCCGCGCCCACCGTCAGCACCACGGCATCGAACTCCGCCTGGACGGTCGGCAGGTCCGTCACCTTGGTCGAGCACTCGATGCGCACCCCGAGGGCCGCGATCCGGGCGATCTCGGCCGAGAGCACATCGCGCGGCAGCCGGTAGGCCGGGATGCCGTAGCGGAGCATGCCGCCCGCCTCGGCCGCTGCCTCACGGATCGTGACCTCGTGCCCGAGCCGGGCCAGGTGATAGGCCGCCGACAGCCCGGCCGGCCCGGACCCGACGACCAGCACGCGACGTCCGGTGGAGGTGGCCGGCGGGTCGAACGACCAGCCGTGCTCCAGCGCGGTGTCACCGAGGAACCGCTCGACGGCGTTGATCCCGACGGCCTCGTCCAGCTCGACCCGGTTGCACGCCGTCTGGCACGGGTGGTAGCAGATGCGACCCATCACCGCAGGCAGCGGGTTGTTCTCGACGATGGCCCGCCATGCCCGCTCGTAGCCGGAGGTGCCGTCCTGCGCGGCGCCCAGCCAGCCGCGGATGTCCTCGCCGGACGGGCAGCCGACCTGGCACGGCGGCGTGAGCGTCACGTACACCGGGCGCTCGGTGCGCCAGGTGCCCGTGTGGTACGCCACCGAGGTCGCGGGCCCGGTCGAGACCCCGATCGTCGGCGGCACGTCGTGACCGTTCCGTGGTGCGCCAGGCATCCCCAGCTCCGTGGTGCTCATCGCAGTGCCTCCTGCTGCTGGCCGCGCCGGGGTTCATCGTCCAGGAGGCCGTACCGGCGGATGTTGGCCTCGGCCGCGGCCCGCACCCGCGCCAGCGCATCCTCACCACCCGGTTTGAACAGGTGCGCGAACCGTTGCTGCGGACGCAGGTACTCCTCGACGTCCACCTGCTCACGGATCTTGGTCACCGCGGTGATCTCACCGGCGCGCGCCTCGAACACCGGGAAGGTGCCGGACTGCACGGCCGCCCTCGACAGCGCGATCGACTGGTTCGACGCCGAGCCCCAGCCGAGCGGGCACGGCACCAGCACGTGCAGGTAGCGCGCGCCGTGGATCGACATGGCGGTGCGGACCTTGGCCTCCAGGTCGCGCAGATCGGCGACGGTGGCGGTCGCGACGTACGGGATCTCGTGCGCCATCGCGATCCGCGGCATGAACTTGCCCTGCCCGAAGGGTGCACCCGGCCGCCGCCCCGCGATCGGGGTCGTGGCGGTGCGCGCCGCCGGCGGGGTCGAGCCCGAGCGCTGCACGCCGGTGTTCATGTACCCGCCGTTGTCGTAGCAGACGTACAGCACGTCGTCGTTGCGCTCGAACATGCCCGAGACGCTCGCCATCCCGATGTCGACGGTCCCGCCGTCACCGCCTTGGGCGAGCACCCGGATGTCCGACCGACCGCGCGCGGCGTTCGCCGCCGCCAGGCCCGTGGCCACCGAGGCCGCATTGGCGAACAACGAGTGGATCCACGCGGGCTTCCAGGCGCTCTCGGGGTACAGCGTCGAGAAGACCTCCAGGCACCCGGTCGCGTTGGCGACCATGAGCTTGCCGCCGGTCGCGTCGACCGCGGTGTCCATCACCCAACGGGCGGCCAACGCCTCGGCGCAGCCCTGGCAGGCGCGGTGCCCCTTGGTGAGGGACGACGGGCGGTCGGCGCGCGCCTGCACCGACCGGTCGTCGTCGTCGAGCAGCCGGTTGCCGACCACGAGGGTCCCGGTCTGCATGAACGGGATCGAGACGGCGGTCATGCGTTCATCCCCTCGAGGGCGTCGGTCCGCAGATCGCAGAAGTCCAGGTCGGCGAGCTCCCCGGCCACACCGCGTCGGATGACGTCGGTCAGCACCTCCTGGGTGATCGGCCGTCCGCCGAGACCGGTGACCACCGAGTGCACCGTCACCCCGGTGCCGTCCAGCGCGTGCCGGACGTCGCCGGTGAGCACCCCACCGACCCCGAGCTCCAGTGCGCGGTCGATGACGACCACCTGGCGCGACTCCCCGACCGCCTGGCGCAGCGCCTGCGCCGGGAACGGCCGGTACGTGCCGATGCCGACCAGCCGGGCGGGCACCTCGTCCATCGCGGTCAGGGTGTCCTGCAGGGTCCCGATCACCGAGCCCATCGCGACGACCACGGTGTCGTCCGGGCCGGGGAGCGGGGCGTCGCGGTCACGGTCCAGCGTGCGCGGGGCGTAGGAGTGCACGAGCCCGCCCGAGTCCCGGCCGAACGTCTCCCGGAACCGCTGCGACCACGCGTCCACGACGGCCGCCGCATCCAGGAACCGGCGGTGCTGCAGGTAGCGGGTCTCGGTGAACGTCTCGGGCCCCGCCATCGTGCCGATGGTCGTCGGGTGGTCCACGTCGAGCACCTGCTGCGGCCGGTACG
>JAHIJU010000081.1 GCA_018898235.1 Actinomycetota bacterium
TCGTCCAGGGTGGTGGCGCCGTAGGGGGCGGTGCCGTAGGGCGCGCCGGCCGGCGGGACGCCCGGCGCCTGCGGCGCGCCGTAGGCGGGTCCAGGTCCGGCCGGGGGCGGCGGGGTCACGTAGGGCGGTTCGCCACCCGCTGGCGGCGGCGGGACGGCGGGGGCGGCCGGGGGCGGCGGGACCGGCGGGCCACCGTACGGCGGCGGGGGCGGGCTGACCGGCGGCTGCGCCCCGCCGGTGGCGTCGTCGGGTCCGGGCTGGTCACTCACGTCGTCGTCTCCAGATGTCATGGGTGCGACCTGGTCGCCCCCCGTGCCTCCGGCGTCCGTTCCTGATGGACGACGCCGCTCAGATGTGTGTCACCTGTGCGCCACGAAAGTACCGCCCGGCGGATGCCGCACGGCCCGGAACGGACAAACCTCACCCCCCGAACGGCGGACGTTCGATGTCCCAGCTGCCGACCATGGTCGAGGTGGCGGTGCCCTGAGCTGGGGCCGGAGGGGTTCGGCCGGGCCGACGTCCTAGCCGAGCTCCAGCGGTCGCTAGTTCGCGTTGTCCCGAGCTTCGAGCCCGACGAGCTGACCGGGCGCCTTCGTGAGGTCCAGGTCCCAGCGGCCGTCGTCGGTGAGCAGCCAGAAGCCGTGGTCAAGTGCCCAGTGCCACCAGCCGATGCGTTCGGTCAGGCTGATCGTGCGCCCGATGCTGCTTCCCGCCGAGTACAGACCTGTCGGCGAGTCCAAGGCTTCGGGGTCGGAGCAGTCCATGACCAGAGGGCTGTCGCGGTCCAGCAGGATGAGGTACTCCGGGTGGAACGCCCACGACCACTCCAGGGTGTCGACCAGCGGGTCGGGGTCGTCGAACGCGGCGGTCCACGTGGCCAGGTGGAACCAGGTGCCGCGCGTCAGTGAGGAGCGCAGCCCGCTGAACACAGTGCCCGGCGTCAGGCCCGGCGTGCCCCAGTCGTCCTCATATCGCTCCCGATCCCCGTCGTGCCACATCCACCACGCCGCCGCGTCCTGCGACAAGCGAACCCCGAACTCGGCACTGATCTGCTCGACCTGCCCGGCCGTCAACCCCGGACGCAACCGGTCGACCACCGGCACGCCGAGGCGACGCAGACTCGCCTCGAAGCCCTCCAGGGCCTGCGTCACCTCGGACGTGCTCACCTCTGCCTCCGTCGCTGGTTCAGTGCCCGTTGCAGACCCGCAATGTGGGCACCGTAGGCGCCGACGCGGGTACCGGCACCACGAGGAACGCATCACCATCGCTGATGTGACAGTCCGCCAGTCGGGCATCGTGGGCCACGGTCACAGCCGTGTCACCGTGACCATGCTGGATCGGGGCGAGGCCCCCGTCATCCCGGTACTGGCCGGGTGATGGGGGCCTCGTCGTCTCAGATCGAGGGGACGACGTCGCCCTGGACAACGGTGGCCAGGCCGGGGCCGTAGCACACCTGGCGCTCTGTCGCCCGCGCCTGGTCGGGGTAGTAGGCGACGGCGAGCGCGTGGACCTCGTCGCAGTGGGAGCAGTGGAGCGACCGCATCTCGGTTCGCGTGACGGGCCCTGGTAGGAGCCGATCGTGGCGACCATGGTCAGAGCCTCGGCATCATCCATGCGCCCGATCGTGGCACCGGCACCCTCGCAGCACCAAGGTCCCCGGTGCTGCGAGCTCTGGCACAGCGGTCTCGATCTGGCACGTTCCTGGCACGGAACTTCTTGCGAACCTCTGACCTGCACAAACACGGTGTCCGGAAGGGGACTTGAACCCCTACGCCCTATACGGGCACTAGCACCTCAAGCTAGCGCGTCTGCCATTTCGCCACCCGGACAGGTGGTCGTCCTCGAGCCTTCGACGGCCCGGGACGCGGTCGGAAACGATAGCACGGGGGCGCCGAGCGGCCGCATCCGCGCACCGGCCCTGCTCGGCGGACGCACCCGGGACGCGCGCCTCGTTGCCCTCGCTCCCCCTGTCGCGTCCCGTCGGCCGCGCGCCCAGCGGGCCGGCGCGCGGCGCGTCTCCTCCGCGGGTCGCACGCGCCACCGCATGCTCCGCACGACAGACTGTGCGCAGGTCGGCACGTCCGAGTCGAGCCTGGACGCCGTCAGCGGCGAAGGAGGATCAGGTCTGTGAGCACCCCCACGACCGCGCACAAGGTGGCCGGAGCGCGCCGCAACCCGTCGACCTACGGTGCCGAGACCAGTGCACCGCGATGGCTGCTCCACACGGCCGGGGTCGCCTGGCGTCTGATCGTGGTGGTGGCTGCGCTCGCCCTGGTGTTCATCGCCGTGTCCAAGGTGGTGCTGCTGTTCGTCGCGGTGTTCCTGGCGCTCGTCTTCACCGCGGTGCTGCGCCCGTTCGTGGCCTGGCAGTCCAAGCTCCTGCCCCGCGGCCTGGCGACGGCGATCGCACTGCTCGCCGGCATCCTGGTGGTGACCGGGCTGCTCACCTTCGTCGTGTACTCGATCGCGAACCAGTGGAACGCGCTCTCGGTCCAGTTCGCCGACGGCCTGCAGCGGATCATCGCCTGGCTGGAGTCGGGCAGCCTGCCGTTCAAGGTCACGAACCAGCAGGTCGCCCAGTGGATCATCGACGCCGAGGCCTGGGTGCAGCAGAACGCCGGGCAGCTGGCAGGGCAGGTCGCCGCGGGCGCCAGCTCGGCCGTCGAGGTCTTCACCTGCCTCGCCCTGGCCATCTTCTGCACGGTCTTCTTCCTGGCTCGCGGATCGCAGATGTGGACGTGGTTCCTCAACCAGCTGCCCGCGCGGGGCCGCGAGAACATGGACCAGGCCGCCGGGATCGGCTGGTACACGTTCTCCGGCTACACCCGCGGCACGGTGCTCATCGCCGCGACCGACGGCCTGCTGGCCTTCATCGCCCTGGAGTTCATCAGGGTGCCACTGGCCGCACCGCTCGCGGTGCTCGTCTTCATCGGTGCGTTCATCCCGCTGATCGGCGCACCCCTGGCGATGGTCATCGCGATGGTGGTGGCACTCGCGACCCTCGGCCCGATCCAGGCCGCCGTCGTCGGTGTCTGCATCGCGCTGATCGGGCAGTTCGAGGGCCACATCCTGCAGCCCATGATCATGGGCAAGCAGGTGTCGCTGCACCCGGTGGTCGTCGCGCTCACGGTGACCGCGGGCACCCTCACCGCCGGCATCCTCGGGGCGGTCATCTCCGTCCCGCTGGTCGCGGTGGCCTGGGCGATCTTCTCGAGGATGCGGACGATGGACCCCCCGCTCGACGAGGGAACGGACGCGCCCGACGCCGTCGGATCGGGCGAGGAGACCGCGCCCGCGGACGCCGACGTGCAGGCCTGACTCAGCGGAAGTCCCGCGAGCTGGTACGCACCCGCAGCGACAGCGGTGCCAGGTGCTCGGCGACGAGGTTCGTCGCCCCATCGGCCTGCTCCAGCCGTCCGCGCACGACGAGCGCGGCAGAGGTGCGCGCCGCGGTCCTGAACCGCTGCCACACCCCGGCCGAGCAGATCACGTTGAGCAGCCCCGTCTCGTCCTCCAACGACAGGAACGTGACCCCGCGTGCGGTCCCCGGACGTTGCCGGTGCGTGACCACCCCGGCGACCGAGACCCGGCCGGACGGTGCGTGGCGGTGCACCTCGGCCACCCGCAGCACCCCCGCCTCGTCCAGGCCGGTGCGGACGAACTGGGTGGGGTAGGAGTCGGTGGACACCCCGGTGGCCCACACGTCCGCAGTCGCGAGCTCGACAGCCGCCAGCCCGGGCAGCTCGGGCGCCCGCACCCCCACCGCGACGGACGGAAGCGTGTCGGGCCCCTCGGCGGCCAGTGCACCGGCGGCCCACAGCCCGGCACGACGGTCCACCCCCAGGCACCCCAGGGCGCCCGCGGTGGCCAGCGCCTCCAGCTGGGCACGGGAGAGGCGGACCCGGTGCACAAGGTCGTGCAGATCGACGAACGGACCACCCGCAGTCCGCGCCTCGACCAGCGCCTGGGCCACGTCCTGCCCCATCGAGCGGACCGCCGTCAGCCCCAGCCGCACACCCAGCGAACGAGGTCGCTGTGGGGAGCGGCCCGTCCCGCTGGGTAGCGGGGTCA
>JAHIJU010000082.1 GCA_018898235.1 Actinomycetota bacterium
CCCCGTACGGCTGGACCGTGCTGGGCGCGGTCTGGGCGATCGCGGCGGTGGGGATCGTCGCGCGCTCGATCCTGCGGCAGCTGCCCAAGTACGTCACGAACACCCTGTACATCGCCTTGGGCTGGTTGACCGTCCTGCTGGTGGGGGCCGCCGGCTCGATGCCGGTCGGGGCGATGGTCCTGATGGCGGCCAGCGGACTGCTCTACAGCGCCGGCTTCATCGTCTTCGTGATCGAGCGGCCGAACCCGTGGCCGGGGGTCTTCGGGTTCCACGAGATCTGGCACCTGGTCGTGGTGGTCGCGGCCTTCCTGCACTACCTGCTCATGTACATCTACATCCTGCCTGCGTAGGCGAAAACGCGACCCGCAAGCACCGGGCCGTCAATCGACCCTCGGGCGGGCCGCGGTCGGGCAATTCCGTGAGGACCGTGATTTCCGGACCCCACGTCGACCACGCGCCGGCGTCGGACTCGACGGATCTGGACCGTCGGCGACCCGGGCAGGCGAGCCTGTGAACTGCACGGACACCCTGAACGCGGCTCGTCCGCACGTGTGAGCTGCAGGTCGGGGCCGGCCGGACGAACCCAGACGGCCGAAGCCCGTTCGTCATTGTCGCCATCCGCACATCGTCGAGCTCTCAGTACTCATGAATACTGGTCGACGAGAGTGGAAGACCTCCGGCGACCGATCATGGGCAGATTCGGCCGCGACGTCGTCGGGCACCGCCGCAAGACGCACGAGGGACAGTTCGGGCCCCCGACCAGGACCGCGAGGACGCGCTGCCTGACGGGTCCTCATCCGGCGGCGGCGACGGTGCTGCCGGCGGTCGGCGCCACGCCAGCTCCACCGACACCCCAGGAGAAGCGATGCTGACCCAGCTGCTCTACTTCAGCGAAGTGCGCGACCTCGGCCCGGGCGGCGCCGCAGACGTCCTCGAGCAGTCCCGGCGCAGGAACAAGATCGACTTCGTGACCGGGGTCCTGCTGTTCAACCAGAACTACTTCCTGCAGTGCCTGGAGGGCAGCCGCGAGACCGTGACCGCCGTCTTCGGCTCGATCGCCGTCGACCCGCGGCACGGCCGGGTGACGCTGATGTCGGTCCGCGACATCGACGAGCGGGTCTTCCCGGACTGGTCCATGGGGTTCGTGAGCTCGACGACCGCGCTGCGGGCGAGCCTGCTCCGGGTCTCTCCCACCGACAGGTTCGAGCCCGCGGCACTGAGCAGCACGTCGGCCGTCGCCCTGATGACCTCGCTGCGCCAGGCGGACGGAGTGGTCGAGATCGGCTGAGACGGGGATCGTCCCGGGGCGGTGCTCGTGGCTGCTCACCCGCGGAACTCGTAGTGCCAGTACTCGGGGTTGCTCCCGGAGGCGCGCGCCCAGCCCGGTGACACCCAGCCGTACTCCGCCCCGTGCTGCAGCAGCCAGGCCCGGGCCGGGGTGTCCCAGCCGTAGCTGCACGGCAGCTCGGGCAGGTCGATCGCGAGGCCCGTGCCGTGGGTCGAGGTGCCCGGTACGGCGGCGACCGTCCCGAGTGCCGCGCGCATCGCCACCTGGGTGTCGTAGTCGCGGTACGTCAGGTCCAGGCCGAGCGGGTGGCCGAGCGCCGCGGTGAACGCCGTGTTGAGGCGCTCGAGCGCCGCTGCCGCGTCGCTGCGCAGGTAGAAGGGGGTCCCGAGGTCGTCGACCGACCAGGACAGCGCCGTCATCGCCGACGCGGGCAGGCGCCCGTTGCTGCCGTCGCCGTCCGCGGTGGGCGCCGAGGTGTAGAACGGCGGACCGGTGTAGGTGGTGGCGCAGGACTGCACGGGCGGTGCGGCCTCGGGGGTGACGGTCGGCGAGGTCCGGGTGCGGGGCACGGCCTGTGCCGCCTGCCGCGCTGCGACCAGCTCGACACGCGCCGCGTGGACCTGGGCCGCCGCGGCCGCCAGCGCCGCGGGCGAGGTCGACGGGCCGAGCGCCGCCGCTGCCGCGGTCTCGGCCTCAAGGGCTGCCCGCTGCGCCGCGGGCACCGAGACACCGGCAGCCAGCTCCGCCCGGGCCGCGTCGAGCTCGGCCGCGAGGTCGGTGCGCGCGGCGGCCGCCAGTGTGCGGGCCGCCCCGACCGCCTGGGCGCCACCCCGGGATCCGGCGTCGGTCGCGTCAGCGGCCAGTGCCCCCGCGGCGTGCGCAGCGACCCGACCGGCCTGCTGGTGGGCGTCCAGCGCGGCCCGGGCGGTCCAACGCTCGCCATCGCCCAGGAGTGCGACGGCGAGCAGGACGGCGAGGGCCGTCGCCGTGGCAGCCGCGCGACGGGTCATCCGGTCAGGGTAGGGCGGGGCTCAGCGGCGGGCCTCCCGTGGCCGGACCGTCGCGGGAGGTCGAAGGTCACCGCACACCCTGGGTCCTGGGACCATGGGCGGCGTGGATCGCATGGGTGAGTCGGCGGGGGAGTCGAGGGCCGGTGAGCGGAGGGCGGGCGAGCGGACGGTCGACGCCCTGACGATCGCCTCGGCCGGTGTCGAGCAGCAGGACGACTGGCGCCGGCTGTTCACCGCCTACCGTGCCGTGGCCGGGCTTGCCGACGACCCGGGCGCGGTCGAGACGGTGTGGTCGTGGATCTGCTCGCCCGCCCACGCCACCGGATGCCTGCTGGCCTCGATCGGTCCGGCGGTGGTCGGTCTGGCCCATGTGCGCGCGTTCGAACGGCCGGTGACGGGGACCACCGGGCTGTGGGTGGACGACCTGTACGTCGACCCGTCGGCCCGCGGACGCGGCGTGGCTCGGGCGCTGATCGCGCGGGTCCGCGAGCTGGCCGCCCAGGACGGGCACGATGTGGTGCGTTGGACCACCCGCGAGTCGAATGCGGACGCCCGGCGGCTCTACGACACCGTGGCGACCAGGGCGGATGTCGTGGTCTACAACGCGGCGCCGCAGCGGGCGGCACGAGTCCCGGGCGCCGGCACGGGCATCATGGCCCCGTGACGGGCGATGAGCAGGGCCAGGCCGCGTTCTCGGCCTCCGAGGTGCGCACGGCCCGGCTGCTGGTGACGGCGCAGTTCGTGCTGCTGGCGCTGATCGCGCTGCTGCCCGGCGGCTGGGGCTGGCCCGTGCCGATCTGGCTGCGTGCCCTGGCATGGGCCGGGGTGCTCACGGGTGCGGCGCTCATGCTGCTGGCCGGCACGGCGCTCGGGCGCGGGCTGACGGCGGTGCCCATCCCGAACGCACATGCCGAGCTGCGCACCGGTGGGTTGTACCGCGTGGTGCGGCACCCGATCTACACCGGGTTGCTGCTCGCGGCCGGGTCGTACGTGGTGGCCGGTGGCCATGGGTGGCGGGCGGTGGCGTTCGTCGCCCTCGTCGTCCTGCTCACCGTGAAGGCACGCTGGGAGGAAGCGCGGCTCGTCCGCCGGTTCGCCGAGTACCCGGGCTATGCGGCCAGGACGCCGCGCTTCATCCGGTTCCGCGGTCTCAGACCACGGTCGTGAGGACCCCGCCGTCGGCGCGGACAGCTGCGCCGTTGGTCGCCGACGAGAGCGGACTGGCCAGGTAGAGCGCGAGGTGGGCGATCTCGGCAGGTTCGATGAACCGCTCCAGGAGGGAGGTCCGATTCCCCGCAGCGATGGCGGCCTTGAGGGTGTCCGCGGGGACGCCCTGCGCCTGCGCGATCTGGTGCACGACCTCGGCGACCCCGTCGGAGTAGGTCGGCCCGCCCAGGATGGTGTTCACCGTCACCTCGGTGCCCCGGGTGAGCTTCGCCAGACCGTTGCTGAGGGCGAGCACGGCGGCCTTGGTCAGGCCGTAGTGGACCATGTCGGCCGGGATGTTCACGCCCGACTCGCTCCCGATGAAGACGATGCGCCCCCATCCCCGGGCGAGCATGCGGGGCAGGACGTGCCGCGAGAGCCGGACCCCGCTCATGACGTTGATGTCGAAGTAGCGCTGCCAGTCGTCGTCGGAGATGTCCGCGAAGGGTGTGACCTCGAACAGTCCGACGTTGTTGATGAGGATGTCGACGTCACCGAGGCCCGCCAGCAGATGGCGCACCTGGTCGGGGTCACCGAGGTCGGCGGCGAGCCCGGACACGGCTGCACCGGGGACGTCAGCCCTCAGGCTGTCGACCGCCGCGTGCAGGCGACCCTCGTCCCGGCCGTTGATGACGACGTTCGCGCCTTCGCCCAGAAGCGCTCTCGCGATCGCGTAGCCGATTCCCTGCGTCGAACCGCTGACGAATGCGCTCTTGCCTGACAGCTGCAGATCCATGTCTCCCCGCCGATCGAGCGATGGTGCCGAGCACCTCGTTACTTGCTCAAGCAAGTGAACGGTAGGTGTCATGACGTGCGCGGTCAAGTAGTTCCGGGGTGAGGTGGGTGCGGGTTCACGTACTGTGCTGCCATGGCGGAGCTCCATTCCCCCGAGGTTCTCAGTGGCGCTGACCTGGAGACCTGGTCCGCCCTCGCGACAGTCCTGGAGTGGCTGCCTGCGGCGCTCGACGCCCAGCTGCAGCACGACAGCGGCCTCGCCCACTTCGAGTACGGGGTGCTGTATGCGCTCGCCAGCGCACCCGCGTGCACGCTGCGCATGAGTGTCCTGGCCGGCTACGCCAACAGCTCGTTGTCCCGGCTGTCGCGTGCGGTCGGGCGCCTGGAGTCGAGGGGGTGGGTGCGACGGACCCCCGACCCCACCGACGGACGGTCCACCTTGGCCATCCTCACCGATCCGGGGCGCCGCGCGGTCGACGAAGCCACGCCGGGACATGTCCGGACGGTCCGCCGACTCGTCCTCGACCCGCTGACCCAGGCCCAGGCTCGCCAGCTACGCGAGATCAGTCGCAGGATCGCGCGGGCGATCGGGGACGACGACGGTTGGCGGCCGCCGGTCGAGGCGGTTCAGCCGGGCTGAGCGGGCCGCGCCGTCGGTCCATCAGGGATGGCCGTCGAGGTTGCGGATGCAGACGGTGAGGGTGTCGAGCAGCTCCTGCTGGCGGGCGACGGTCAGCCCGGCGCACATCGTCGTCTGGACGGCGAGCACTGCCGCGGAGGCCGCGTCGAGGAGGTCGCGGCCGGCGGCGGTGAGCTCGGTCGGCAGCTCGCGCCCGCGCGGTGCGGTGGCGGCCCGCGCGACCAGGTCGCGCTCCTCGAGTCCGCGCAGGACGAGGTTCATCGACTGGCGGCTGACGAAGACCCCGCGAGCCAGCTCGGCGTTCGACAGCCCGGGCCGCTGCCCGAGCAGCTCCAGGCAGGAGTACTGGGACACGGTCAGGTGCAGCGGGCGTAGCGCGTCGTCCATGGCTCCGCGCAGGGCCACCGCCGCCTGCTTGAGCACGTAGCCGACTGCGTTCTCCACCGGTCCGAGGGTCTCGCGTTGCTTCATGTCAGCATCCTGACATACAGTGCCGAATGTCAGCACGTTGACATACCGAGGAGCTCACCATGACCGTCACCGGACCCGATTTCATCGCCCTGCAGGTGCGTGACCTGGAGCGCGCCGCCGCCTTCTACGAGGAGCGCCTCGGCCTGCTGCGCGCGCCGTTCAGCCCGCCGCACGCGGTGGTCTTCGCCACGTCACCCGTGCCGTTCGCGGTGCGGGACGCGCTGCCCGGCACGGCTCTGGACGGTGTTGCGCAGCCGGGGCTCGGCGTCGCGCTGTGGCTGCACGGCACCGACGCCCAGGGACTGCACGACTCGCTGGTCGCGGCGGGTGTGCCCATCGTGACGCCGCCGTTCGACGGGCCCTTCGGGCGCACGTTCGCCTTCGCCGACCCTGACGGGTACGTCATCACGATCCACGACAAGCGGTGAGCACCCCGCGCATCGGGGGAGGGGGTGCTCCCGGTGTCGCGCTGCTAGAAGCAGTGATGTCAGATCGGTGTTATCGTCGATCACATGAGCACACGGGCAGCGATCATCGAGGCGGCGGCGGAGCTCCTGGCGCAGTCGCCGGGCGGTGACATCTCGACCCGTGCGGTCTGCGAGGCGGCGGGGGTGCAGCAGCCGGCGCTGTACCGGCTGTTCGGCGACAAGGACGGGCTGCTCGCGGCGACCGTCGATCATGTCTGGGACGAGTACCTCGGCATGAAGCGCGCCGCCGAGCACTCCGCCGACCCGCTCGACGACCTGCGCTCGGGATGGGACAGCCACACGAGGTTCGCCCTGGCGCATCCGAACGCCTACCGGCTGCTGTTCGGCTCC
>JAHIJU010000083.1 GCA_018898235.1 Actinomycetota bacterium
ACTCTCGATGCGGGGCCGACGGCCTCCCGACCTTTCAGACACACGACGCGAAGGCGGGGGCCGCCCGCCAAGAGGAGTGATCTCGTGACCGGTACCGTCACCTACCTCCGGCTGCAGTTCGCTGCGACGGAGAGACTCGCCGTCGTCGCGCTCTACACGTGGTCGTCCGGCATCGACTCGCTGGTCTATCGAGCGTCGTTCCGCTGGCAGTCCCGGACCAGCTCGTGGCACCCGATGTCACCAGATCGGGTCCCGACCGATCACGACGAAGACCCCGACGTCGCCGTGCAGATCACGGCTGCCGACCTGGCGCGCGACCTGCCCGAGGCGGCCCGCACGGCGCTGCCCGTGGTCAGCGGCCCACCCCTGCTGCAGGTGCAACGTGCTCGGGAGCTGGCCATCGCCGCGCACGCCGGTCAGGTCGACAAGAACGGCTCTCCCTACCATCTGCACCCCGAGGCGGTCGCCGCCGCGTTCGACCCCGACACCGAGCCGGTCGAGTGCGCCGCAGCCTGGCTGCATGACGTCCTCGAAGACACCGCCGTCGACGCCGACGGGATGCGCGAACAAGGCATCCAAGACCCCGTGATCGCCGTCGTGGAGCTACTCACCCGGCACCGCGACCAGCCCGACGCCGACTACTACGCCCAGATCCGCGCCGACCCGACGGCCCGCCGCGTCAAGCTCGCCGACATCGCCCACAACACCGACCCCGACCGGGTCGCCCAGCTCGACGAACCCACCCGCCGACGGCTTGCAGCCAAGTACGCCAAGGCAAGGGCAGCCCTCGGGGTCGACGACCCGCACGCCCCCGGTGTCGTCGACCACGGCAGGCACGACTGACAGCGGGCACTCATGAGAGCGCCGGCTGGATCGCCCGCAGGGCCGCTCGCCCTTGTGACCGTCGTCAGGGCCGCGGTGCACCTGGTTGCGCAATGCACGATGGCCCGGACCATCAGGGCCGGGCCATCGATCTGTGTAGCGGGGGGAACTCGCGGGTCTGCGAACCGGTGGTTGGCTGATGGGTCTTCTCGCAGGCGGTTGATCGGGGTGGGCACGGGTGCACGGGCGCTGGGGTGTTCCTCACCGGTCGATCGAAGCAGACGGCAGTGACGGGGGCTGATCGCCTCGAGTATCGGATGCGGGCGCTGATCCGTGCACACCCTGCGCGCATCGCCATCCTTCCTGGCCCACACCCCCACAGGCGCCGACCACAGGAGAATGTGCGAGGCAGGCGTCCGCGTTCGTGAGCGCTGCTATCGACGTCGTGCGCCCCACAGGCGCCGACCGCGAGGTGTGCGGGAGATCGCCTTCTCCATGGAGCCTCCCGATGCGCCGACCGTCACTGCAGGGTCCGTCGCACCACGAAGTTCGTCATCACGACCCCGCGCAGTACGGGATGCTGCTCGACCACAACGGCGAACCCGTGCGCCTCGAAGAACGGCCTCGCAGTCAAGCTGGCGTGCGTGCTGAGCTCCGCCGCGCCGAGCTGGGCCGCGGTCATCGCCGCCCAGTTCATCAGCGCCGTCGCCACGCCCTGGCGTGCGCACGCCGGATCGACGAAGAGCATGTCGACGTACCCGCGCTCGTCGACGTCGGTGAAGCCGACGACCCGTTCGTCAGCCTCCGCTACCTGCGTCCGCGCGACCCGGCGTCTTGCGGCCCACTGCTCAGGATCGATGTCATCGCCCGCCCAGGCGGCCACCTGCTCTGGCGAGTAGTCGCGCGCGGCCGTCTGGCGGATCGCGCGACTGAAGACGTCGAGCGTCCCGGGGCCATCGGTCTCGGCGTAGTCACGCAGGATCACGGCGACGAGCCTACGGGGACAGCCGTGAGGACCCTCGTCGGAGCAGCGCTCTCCGCTGTGATGTCACCGAACTTCGCGGTCGCGAGCGCGACCGCGTTCCTCTTCAGCGAGTTCGCCGACATCGCCGTCTACACACCACTCCGACGTCGTCGGTGGCTCACTGCCGTCGTCGCCAGCAACACCGTCGGGCTCGTCGTCGACTCCCTCCTCTTCCTCTGGCTCGCCTTCGGCTCTCTGACCTACCTCTCCGGGCAGGTCGTGGGCAAGGCGTGGATGACGGCGCTTGCGGTTGCACTGATGGCAGTAGCACGACGGATCTGGAAGCCCTCCGAGCAGCGACTCCGGAGCCAGCAGCAGGAGTGCGCGCCGGATCCCGTCTGAGCAGCACGGGACTGCAGAGCCTGGCGCGCAGACTTCCAATCTGATCGCCGCAGGTCGACCGCCGTGGACCGCAGTCGGTCGGGCGAGGCAGCACTTGAAGCGGCCTCGGATCTCGCGTCGCGTCCTGCCCTCGACGGTGCGCCGACATGGCACGAGCGACGAGATCGTCAGTCATGCGGACTCTGGCCTGACTCGTGCCACCGTGGCCGGCTGGGCGTGACCCTGGGCGCTGACCGCGCCGCCGCGAAACAGGTCACCAAGCCAGTTGGCACGAGTCGGGCCACCAGTTCACCGGTCCCGGTGGGCGTGCTCGGTGATCGCGTCGAGGAAGGCTTCCTCGTCCTGGACACGCCGAACTAGTTCACGACCGTCGGCATTGAGCGCTACGGTCCGGCCCAACCGTCCAACTCGACTGATCGGAGCCCCATGCCCCTCGTCGTTGATCCTCAGCCGATCTCCGACACGCTCTTTCGCCTCGAGATCACCATGGACGGGACCGTCATCGGCGAGTACGAGCGCTCGCGCCACGCGAACATCGCGCGCAAGACCGAGGAGGTCAATTGCGCCGAGGACTACCTCGTGGACCTCTACAGCCGCCGCGGCATGTTCGTCGTCCGCTGGGACTCGGCCACGCGCACGAAGGTCATCCGCGACGAGCTCGGCAACCACATCGGCGAAATCCCGAGGGCCTGCTGGCGAAAACCCGCTCGCCAAACCAACTCAGCCCAGTCGACGACGTAGTTGATGCCTGAGGCCGCCAGTCTTGAGCAGGCTGCGGCTATGTCGTTGGTGAGGCCCGGATCTACCAGGTCCAGGCGATCACGGCCGACGACCGCGGACCCGTCCTGACCCGATCGGACCTAGCTGACATGGTGCCGTACTGGGTTTTCGCGCCAGCCAGCCTCGACGAGGATCTCGCGAAGACTGAGCGACACCTCCCGTTGACCCCGTTCACGCGCGAGAAGTCGGTGATCGGGTCACTACTGTCCAGCCTCGTGCACTACCGTCCTACGACCGACGCTGACCGCCGCGCCCACCGCCGCCACCCGCCACCTGGCCGGCGTCGCACCGGGCGTCACCGGCATACCTGTCCTCGACCACGGTCGCACCGTGATGTCCCCCGCCGAGGCCGACGAGGTCGTCCACCAGGTCGACTCGCTCATCGGCCGCGCCTCGACCGACGAGCACGGCACCCGCCCGCTCGAACCCGCCGACATCCTGGTCGTCGCCGCCTACAACGCCCAGGTCTGGGCCATCCGCCACGCCCTCGACCACGCCGGCCACCGCACCACCCAGGTCGGCACCGTCGACAAGTTCCAAGGACGACAAGCCCCCGTCGTCCTGATCTCCATGGCCGCATCCTCAGCCGACGAGGTCCCCCGCGGCATGGACTTCCTGCTCGACCGCCACCGCCTCAACGTCGCTATCTCCC
>JAHIJU010000084.1 GCA_018898235.1 Actinomycetota bacterium
CTACGCGCACCGCACGATCTTCACGTTCTACTCGATCGCGTTCGTGCCGTGGGTGGTGCTCACGTTGGTCTACGTGTTCGGCCTGATCATCGGCCCACGCGAGGGCGCGAACCCCAAGGACAGACGGACCGCCGTCTGGGCCGTGGCGGCCGTCGTCGCACTGATCTGCGTGGTCTCGGCGTTCTTCTACCCGATCTGGACGGCGCAGATCATCCCCTACAGCCAGTGGCACCTGCGAATGTGGCTGCCGAGCTGGATCTAGCCGGGCCTCGCTAGCCCACCCAGTCGATCTGGGGGCTGGGGTGCCAGGCGTTGCCGTCGGCGGCCCACAGCGCGGGGTGCCATGCCAGCCGGCGACGGAAGTCGTCCCAGTCGCGGGTGTCCGGGGACGTCCAGCCGACCTCGGCGAGCGCCGGCAGCCGGGGCAGGAGCATCCACATCAGGTCGTCGCGGGTGCGCAACGTCTCGGTGAAGACCGCGGCCTCCACCCCGACGACGGCACGGCCGGGCACCCCGGGCAGCACCGTCGCGGGCTCCCAGTCGTAGGCATCGTGGACCTCGACGTGGCCGGCCCAGTCCAGGCCGAGCGGGGTGGTCGGGTCGTACTTGAGGTCGAGGTAGGCCCGCGTCGCCGGTGACATGAGGACGAGCGCACCGCCCTGCACGGCGGCGGCCAGCGGCGCCGGGTCCTGGCGCAGGTCCCAGACCTGCACCACGGTGCCCGGGGCCGGTGACGTGGTCGCGACCTCCTGCCAGCCGACGACGAGCTTGTCGGCCGCCCGGACGGCGGCGGCGGCCTGGCCCACCAGGTCCGCGTACTCCTCGTGCGCCATGGTGAGCACCTCGTCGCCGCCCACGTGCAGGTACGGGCCGGGGGTGAGGTGGGCGAGATCGGTGAAGACGTCGCGCAGGAAGGCCGAGGTGGCCGGCAGCCCGGCGGTCAGCTGGCTGAAGCCGACCTCGATGCCGTGGTACTCGGGCGTCGGCTCACCACCGGGTACCAGATCGCCGCAGGCGTGCAACGCGGCATTGACGTGGCCCGGCACGTCGATCTCGGGCACCACCACGACACCGCGGTCGGCGGCGTAGGCCACCAGATCCGCCCAGGTCCGCGCGGTGAACGCACCCCCCGGGTCACCGTCGACCGCCGAGCCCGACGACCGCGCGACCAGCTCGGGGCGGCTCGGCAGGTCGAGGCGCCAACCCTGGTCGTCGGTGAGGTGCAGGTGCAGCACGTCGAGCTTGTAGAGCCACATGAGGTCGATGACGGACTCCAGCACGGCCGGGCCGACGAAGTGCCGGGCGACGTCGACCGACAGCCCGCGCCACCCGTGGTGCGGGGCGTCCTCGACCTGGACCGCGGGGATGCGCGCACCGTGACCGCCCAGCTCGACGAGCTGACGCACGGTCGCGACTCCCCGCGCCAGCCCGAGCGGCCCACGGGCGCGGAGCAGCAACCCGGCGCTGTCCACATCGAGCCGGTACGCCTCCTCGGCCCGGGCCGCCAGTCCGGGCGCATGACCGGCTGCCCCTGGCGCAGGGACCGGCAGGTCGGTGTCCAGCTCGAGTCGCAGCGCGCCGGGCACCGCCGTCACGGCGTCGGTGACCTCGACCTCCAGCGCGCGACCGGTGGACCGGGCCAGCACCTCGGCCAGCAACGTGGCGGCCGGCAGCCCGGCCTCGCAGGTGAGCAGCCGGGTGCCCGCACCCAGCAGCAGCGGCGGCGCCGGCTGTTCGACGAGCACAGCCGGGGCGGGGACGATGTGCACGGTCATGGCGCTCCTCGCAGGACGGGCCCGGCCACGCTACCGGGAGGCCACCGGTTCGCCCTGCGACGACTGGCCGAGTCTGCGCGCGAGCATGGCGCACACCGCGAGCTGGAGCTGGTGGAAGACGATGACCGGCAGCGCCACGCTCGCCGCCATCGCCGGGGTGAACAGCACCGCGGCCATCGGCAGCCCGGTGGCGAGCGACTTCTTCGACCCGCACATGAGCAGCGCGATGCGCCCACCGCGGTCCAGCCCGAGGAGCGCTCCCCCGCGCCAGGTGAGCGCCAGCATGGCGCCGAGCACCAGGGCGCACACCACCAGCAACCCGACGAGCGCGCCGACCGTCAGGTGGGTCCACGCGCCCGAGACGGTGGCCTCGCTCACCGAGGAGTACACCACCAGCACGATCGTGGCCCGGTCGGTCAGCCGGGTCGTCGAGCCGTGCGCCCGCACCCACGGGCCGAGCCAGCGCTGCACGAGCTGACCCAGCACGAACGGCCCGAGCAGCTGGGTCAGCGTGCCGACCACCGCATCGGCCCCGAGGCCCCCGCCCGACCGCCCGAGCAGCCCGGCGACCAGCAGCGGGGTGAGCACGATCCCGAGCAGGTTGGAGGCGGTGGCCCCGGTGATCGCGCCGGCCACGTCCCCGCGGGCGATCGAGGTGAAGACGATGGAGGACTGCACGGTCGACGGCAGCAGCGACAGGTACAGCACCCCCGTCCGCAGGTCCGGGCTGAGGAAGGGCGCCTGGCTCGCCAGCAGCCCGAGGATCGGGAACCCGATGAAGGTCGACACCAGGATCGCGCCTTGCAGCCGCCAGCCCCGCACGGCCGAGCTCAGCTCGGCCCGCGAGGTCCGAACGCCGTAGAGGAAGAACAGCAGCACGATCGCCGCCGTGCTGGCGGTGCCGACCAGGCTCGCCCCGACGCCCCGGACCGGCAGGAGCAGGCCGAGGACCAGCACTGTGAGGATGGCGACCGTGAGCGGGTCGACGCCGAACCTCGGGCCCGACCGCACGGGCGGGGCGGGGACGTCGGGCACGAGCGCCATCGTGCCATCCGGGGCCCGGGGCCGGCGCCGGTCCGGCGTCCGCCCGCCGTGCCAGGTACCGGGGCGAGCGCACGTCGAGCACGACGGGCCCGCCGACCATGACCGGCGGCCGTCGGGGCAGCAACGACGAAGGCCCGCCGTCGCCGGCGGGCCTTCTGCGGTGGAGCCAGGGGGATTCGAACCCCCGACCTTCTCATTGCGAACGAGACGCGCTACCAACTGCGCCATGGCCCCAGAAGCGGGAACAGGTTAGCACCCGACGGAGGTCGGCTCCATCACAGGCCGGAGGCCCGACGGCGCTCCAGCACGGCGTCCAGGTCGATGCTGCCGGTGGTCTGCGCCTCGACCTCGACCTCAGCCGCCGCGGCCACTGCCTCGGGCTCGAGGTCGCCCAGCGGCGCGGGCTCACGGTGCGGGGCCGCCGGCTTGAGCGCGTAGGTGGGCAGCGGGATCGGCACTGGTGACCAGCTGCCGTCGTCCACGACCGGGGACGGGTGGGCGGTCGCGGGTTCGACCCCGGCCCGGGCCACCACCGGAGTCGCGCCGGACGCGTGCCGGGCCGTGGCCCCGCTCTCGCCACCGTCGGCCACGATGACGTCGAACACGTCGGTCATCGCCTGTGAGGGGTGCACCGCACGACCCACGACATCGGCCGGTGCGATCGGCACGGCCGTCGTCGCGAGGTCCGCGTGCGGGCGCGTCGGGCCCGAGGCCGTACGCGGAGCGGTAGAGGGGGTCCGCGGCTTCGACGCAGCGGGCCTCGACGCGGATGCCTCCCGCGAGGTCTGCGACGCGGGCGCGGCGGCGACCGGACCCGACACCGGCCGAGCAGCGACGGCGCCGCGTTCGGCCCGGTTGACGAGCTCGCGCCACTGCTCGTCGTGCCGACGGCCCGAGACCACGGCGCCACGGCCCAGCCCGACGACCAGCACCAGCAGCCCCGCGGGCACCAGGCCCGCCACGATCGGCAGCGCAGGTGCGGCGGCGACGGCCACCCAGCCGGCCACGGTCGCGACGGCGAGCACGGCAGCGAGCACGCCACGACGGCGGGCCGCGGCGCCTCGTCGGGCCACGGCTGCCGCGTGCGCCGCCTTGAGCCGGGCCACCTCGCGGACGGCCTCGGCACTCCTACGCTGATCCGTCGCGTGCGGTCGGTCCACGGTGGTGCCTCCTTCGGGCCTCGATCTGCTCACGGTGTGCTGACCACGCCCGGGCGTCAGCAGCCCGGTGACGTGCCCACTGCGGGTGCAGCCCGCCTGCGCCGGCCGCGTCGGGCGCTGCTCGACCGGCCGGACCACCCGGCCGGTCGCCGCGACGGCCACCACCCGCAGGGCGGCGGAGTACCGGTCGTCGGCCCGCGACTCGAGCAGCACCTCGCGGTGCCGACGCACGTGCGGCACCAGATACGTCACCCACAGACCCACCAGCGCGAGCGCCACCAGACCTGCGAGACCTTGCACCTGTCGACGGTAGGTGCCGCACGCTCACGCGCCCGGCACCGCTCCGGCGTGTCGCCGGGGTGCACGGGACTGCGGGGGTAGATGCAGTCGCCCCCGGCGATTCCGAGGCTGGACAGGGCCCAGCCCTGCTCGACCTCGGAATCGCTGGGGTGGGGGGGTTAGAGGGACGTTTCGTCGAGTTGGCGGCGGCGCCAGCGTCCGATCAGGCCGTCGGGGAGCTCCTCGACGGTGACCGCGAACGTGCGGTGGTCGGCCCACTGGCCCTGGATGTGCAGGTAGCGCTCGCGCAGGCCCTCGTCGCGCAGGCCGAGCTTCTCGACCACCCGCAACGACGGACGGTTCTCCGGGCGGACGTTCACCTCGATGCGGTGCAGCCCGAGCGTCCCGAAGCAGTGATCGGTGGCCAGGGCGACCGCGGTCGGCGCGATCCCCAGGCCCGCGACGTGCTGGGCGACCCAGTAGCCGATCGAGGCCCCGCGCAACGAGCCGTAGGTGATCGAGGAGACCGTGAGCTGGCCGACGAGCTCGTCGTCGAGGTCGATCGCGAACGGCAGCGCCTGCCCCGACCGCGCCTGGCCGGACAACGTCCGGACGAACTGACCGAAGGTCGGGTGCGGTCCGGACAGCGGGACCGGGCTCGTCGCATCCCACGGCTCGAGCCAGTCGGCGTTGTCGGCCCGCAGGGTCAACCACCGGTTCTGGTCGCGTCGCCGCAGCGGGCGCAGGGTCACGGCACCCTCGCGCAGGACCACCGGCCACCCGGTCGCCATCACCCCTCCAGCACCATGCACTGCAGGACGCGCCCGGCCCGCACCGTGCGCTCGGCCTCGCTCACCACGACGTACGCGTCGGCGTGCGCGACATCGGCCAGCGACGGGCTGTCCGGGTCACCCAGCACGGTCGCCTCATAGCCGACGTCGGGATCGCCCACGACGGTCGCAGGCACGAACTGACGGATCCCGGCCGGGGACGTCCAGTCCCGGCCGATCTCGGCCGCGACCGACGGGCGGAACACCATCGCCCTCCCGGACATGGTGCGCAGCGCCGGCCGCACGAACACCTCGAAGGAGACCAGCGCGGCCACCGGGTGCCCGGGCAGGGCGAACACCGGCACCGCACGGTCGCTCCCCATGGCCGATCCGAGCGTGCCGAACCCCTGCCGGCGACCCGGCGTCATCGCCACCTGGTCGAGCCGCACATCGCCGAGCACCGCCAGGACGTCCTTCACGGTGTCGTTCGCGAGCTCCGAGAGGCCGCCGGTCACCACCACCAGATCGGCGCGCACCAGCTGGTCCTCGATCGACTCGCGCAGCCCCGCGCGGTCGTCCGGGAGGATCGGCGCGCGCACCGGAGCACCGCCCGCGTCCCGCACCGCGGCCTCCAGCGCGTACCGGTCGGCCTCGTGGACGAAGCCCGGGCCGGCGGCGGTCCCCGGTTCCTTGAGCTCGTCACCGACGGCCAGCAGCACCACCCGGGGCGTGGGGTGCACGGTCAGCCGGTGGCGGCCCAGCGCGGCGGCCAGGCCGAGCTGGCGGGAGCCGAGGCGTGTGCCGGCGGCCAGCACCACGTCCCCGCCACGTGCGTCGAGCCCGGCCGGACGCACATGCTGACCGGGGCGCACGTCGTGCGGAACCGTGACGACGACGGCGCCGTGGTCGGTCTGCTCGATCGGGACCACCGCATCGGCACCCAGCGGCAGGGGCGCACCCGAGGCGATGCGGACCGCCTGGCCCGGGACCAGTCGCAGCGGGCCACCCGTCCCGGGGCGCACATCGTGCACCACGGGCAGGGTCCCCACCCCCGGCACCTGGGCGTCCACCGAGGCCAGGGCGTACCCGTCGCACGCGGCCACGGAGAACGGCGGCAGATCGGCGGGCGCCACGACGTCGGCGGCCAGCACGC
>JAHIJU010000085.1 GCA_018898235.1 Actinomycetota bacterium
GCAGCGGGACGATGCGTCGTCCGATGTTTGCCCACGGGTCCTCGCCCTCGGGGTGGTGACCGACGACCACGTCGATCTCGTCGGTGAGCGCCGCGAACCGGTCGGTGGCCACATCGCCGTCGGCCAGCACCACCCGCAGCCCCGGCACGTCCTGCGCCCAGGTCAGCAGCCCGGGGAACAGCATCCGTGCGCCGGAGGCGAAGGCGCTCACCGTGACCTCGCCGCCGGGGTCGGTGCGCAGCGCGTCGCAGGCGGCCCGGGCCCGTTCGAGGGCGACCGCCACATCGACGCTGGCCGCGGCGAGGGCCTCGCCGGCGGGGGTCAGCCGGATGCCGCGCCCGACCCGTTCGGTGACCGGCATCCCGATCTCCCGGCCCAGCGCCTGCAGGGTCTGGGACACCGCCGACGGGGTCACGTGCAACAGCTCGGCCGCGGCGCCGACGCCGCCGCGGGCGCCGACGGCCCGGACCACCTCGAGCGCACGGGGGTCCAGCGGACGCGGGATCATGTAGCGATTCTACAGAGATGCTTCATGAAGATTCGCTGGTGCTGAATCGACGCCACCCCGCAGACTGACCGCCATGCCGATCCGCGACCGTCTGCTCGCCGTGCTCGTCGCCGTGTGCTGGGGCGTCAACTTCACCGCGATCCACCTGTCGCTCCAGCAGTTCCCGCCGTTCCTGCTGGTCGCGCTGCGGTTCGCGCTCATCGCCATCCCCACCGTGCTGCTCGTCCCGCGCCCGAAGGTGCCGCTGCGCTGGTTGCTGGGCTACGGGATCGGCTTCGGGGTGCTCCAGTTCGTCTTCGTCTACTGGGCGATGAGCATCGGCATGCCGGCCGGGCTGACCTCGCTCGTGCTGCAGGCCTCGGCGCCGTTCACCGTCATCCTCGCCGCCGTGTTCCTGCGCGAGAAGGTCAGTGCCCGGCAGCGGGCAGGGCTTGCACTCGCGGTCGCCGGACTGGTCGGGATCGCGTTGAACCGGGCCGGTGTGCAGGGGTCGGCCGGGCTGCTGCCGGTGCTGCTCACCCTGCTCGGCGGCCTGGGCTGGGCGTTCGGGAACATCAGCAACCGGCTGGCGCACACCGACGAGCCGCTGCGCCTCACCCTGTGGATGTCGGTGGTGCCGCCGCTGCCGATGCTCGCGCTGTCCCTGGCGGTCGAGGGTCCGACGGCGATCCGGCAGTCGTTCACCGGGCTCGGCAGCCGGACGGGTCTGCTTGCGCTGGGCGGCCTCGCGTTCACGGTGCTGATCGGGACCCTCGTCGGCTCCGGGATCTGGAGCGCGCTCATGTCCCGGCACCCGTCGAGCACCGTCGCCCCGTTCTCCATGCTCGTCCCGGTCGCCGGGATCGCTGCGTCGTGGCTGCTGCTGCACGAGCTGACCCCGGCGGTCGAGATAGCCTGCGGGGTGGTCGTCGTGCTCGGCGTGCTCATCGCCAGCCGCCCGCCGCGACGCGAGGCTGCGCCGCCGGCCGAGATCCGTGCTCCCGTCGAGGCGCTCCGGTCGAGCTGAGCGGGGTTCGCCGTCCGCACCTACGCTCCTGACGTGGCCGGTGCGCAGTGGGATGTCCTGGACTGGCGGCGGCAGGTCGCCGAGCTCTACCGCTACGTGCGTGCGACGCCCGATGCGGCGCTCGCGCACCGGGTCTGGGTCTCCGGCCGCGACCGTCTGCTGCGGACCCACCCCGCCTCCCCGGTGCCCGCGGCGGCCCGCGCGAGTTACCCGGGTGCGGTCGTCGCGCCCTACGACCCGGCCTACCGGTTCGTCGTCCAGGTGCGGCCCGGGGACGGCCCGGCCCGGCGCGAGGTGGCGACCGGCACCGACGGCGTGGTCCCGTTCGAGCGGGTGGGTGTCGTGCAGCTGCCGGGTCTGGGCAGCCTGGACGTGTGGTGGCTGGCCGGCTACGGCGGCGGCATCTTCCTGCCGCTGCGGGACGACACCAGCGGACACGGCACCTACGGCGGCGGACGGTACCTGCTCGACACCGCCAAGGGCGCGGACCTCGGGGGCGGGCCCGAGGCGCTGGTCGTCGACCTGAACTTCGCCTACCAACCGTCCTGCGCCTACGACGAGGCGTGGGCCTGCCCGCTGCCCGCGGCCGGGAACACCCTGGGCGTCCCGGTGCCGGTCGGCGAGCTCAACGCCGAGGGGTGAGGGCCGAGGCGCGAACCCGCCGCCCGGTCCTCAGCCGGTGGCCAGCACGAACGGGTACACCTGCGCCGCGCCCGCCCGGCGCAGCAGCCGGGCGGCGACCGTGAGCGTCCAGCCGGAGTCCGTCCGGTCGTCGACCAGGAGGACGCTGCGCCCGGCCAGCCCGGCGAGCGCCGACTCCGACAGCTCGAGCGCCAGCCGTCGGTGCACCCCGGCCAGGCGCTGGGCGGAGTTGACGTCGTGCCGGTCGGGCGGGGCCTCGCCGACCGGGCCCAGCGTCCCGACGAGCGGCAGGTGCCGGTGCCGCGCCACCGCACCGGCCAGGTGCTCCACGAGCTGCGGCCGCGTGACCGATCGGACCCAGACGACGCCGTCGGCCGTCACGTCCCAGGAGTCCAGCGCCGCCAGCACAGCGTCGCGCAGCGCGGGCGGGACCGGACCATCGTTCGCCTGCGTGCCGCCGAACAGGGTCCGCAGCACGCCACCGAGGCCGAGGCCGTCGCTGCGTGCCACGGCGCGCCCGGTGGCCGCGAGCTCATCGGCCGGCAGCCGGCCGGTCAGCGGGACCCCCATCGTCGCCATCCCCGACGGCCACTGGCGCCGTGCGGTCACCTCGACCCCGGGACGGTGCAGCCGCTCGCGTGCGGCGGCGACCAGCGCATCGTCCACCCCGTCCGACGCTGCACCCGAGGCGGCCAGGCACCGGTCGCAGGTCCCGCACCGCCACGACGGGTCGGCCGCGAGCTGCGGGTCGTCGAGCGCCGTGCGCAGGAACGCCATCCGGCAGCCGCGGGTGGCGATGTACTCGAGCATCGCCTCCTGCTCGGCGCGGCGGGCCGCGTCCAGCCGTGCGTACCGCTCCTCGTCGTAGACCCAGGGCTGCCCGGTGGACTCCCAGCCGCCGCGCACCCGGTGCACGGCGCCGTCGACGTCGAGCACCTTGAGCATCATCTCCAGCCGCCCGCGGCGCAGGTCGACCGCCGTCTCCAGCGCGGGCAGCGACATCGGGGCCCCGGCCGCGGCCAGCACGTCGAGGGTCGCGCGCACCTGGTCGGCGGCGGGGAACGACATGGAGGCGAACCACTCCCAGATCGCCCTGTCCTCGGGGCCGGGCAGCAGCACGACGTCGGCACGGTCGGTGGCACGTCCGGCACGGCCCACCTGCTGGTAGTACGCGATCGGCGAGGCGGGCGCGCCGACGTGCACCACGAATCCGAGGTCCGGCTTGTCGAACCCCATGCCCAGCGCCGAGGTCGCGACCAGCGCCTTCACCCGGTTGTCGAGCAGGTCCTGCTCGAGGGCCTCGCGCTCGGCCGGTTCGGTGCGCCCGGTGTAGGCGGCGACCTCCAGTCCCGCACCGCGCAGGTGCTCGGCGACCTGCTCGGCCGCCGCGACCGTGAGCGTGTAGACGATGCCCGACCCGGTGAGCCGCGGCACGTTCGCCACCAGCCAGGCCATCGCCGTCGCGGTGTCGGGCACCGGGTGCACCGACAGCCGCAGGCTGTCGCGTTCGAGCGTGCCGCGCAGCACGAGCACGTCCTGGTCGCCGGCCGGGTCGAGCTGGGCGGCGACGTCGGCGGTCACCCGCTCGTTGGCCGTGGCGGTGGTGGCCAGCACCGGGGTGCCGGCCGGCAGCTCGGCGAGCAGGGTCGCGATCCGCCGGTAGTCGGGCCGGAAGTCGTGCCCCCAGTCCGAGACGCAGTGCGCCTCGTCGACCACGACGAGCCCCGCGTCGCGTGCCAGCGAGGGCAGCACCTCGTCCCGGAATCCCGGGTTGTTGAGCCGCTCCGGCGAGACCAGCAGCACGTCGACCTCGCCGTCGCGCACCCGCTGGTGGACGGCGTCCCACTCGGGGAGGTTGGCGGAGTGGATGGTCTCGGCGCGGATGCCGGCCCGCCGGGCGGCCGCCACCTGGTTGCGCATGAGGGACAGCAGCGGCGAGACCAGCACGGTGGGGCCGGCGCCGCGTTCGCGCAGCAGGGCGGTCGCGACGAAGTAGACGGCCGACTTGCCCCAGCCGGTGCGCTGCACCACGAGCGCCCGGCGCCGATGGGCGACGAGGGCCTCGATCGCCACCCACTGGTCCGGGCGCAGCTGTGCATCCGGTGAGCCGACCAGGGCGCGGAGCACCTCATCGGCCCGGGTGCGCAGCCCGGCGATGGTGTCGGCATCCAGGTCCAGGTCGGTGGTCACCCGTCAAGTGTGCGGGTCGGCGCCGACACAGGACCCGGCGCAAACCCGGACGCAGTGGCCGCGGGCGACCGGACGGGCTGGGGACGGGTCGGACCGGGAACGACATGACGCGACCGGCCGGGGTGCGGGCCCCGGCCGGTCGCGTCATGGGAACGCGCGGGTCAGACCCTGCGCGTCACGCCGTCAGATCGGCGGCGAGCTCGGCGAACGCCGCGATGAACCGGTCGCAGTCGGCGACGGTGTGCTGGACCGACAGGGTCCACTCCTCCTCGCGGCCCGGGGTCATGAAGACGCCGCGGTTCATGTTGTAGAGCCAGGCCAGGTCGGCCAGCTCGCCGTCCTGGAACTTCTTGAAGCTCTCGTAGTCGACGATCTTCTCCGGTGCGAAGGTCACGCAGCCCTTGGAGGCGACGCCCACCGCGTAGCCGGGCAGGTTGTACTTCTCCAGGACCTGCGTGCAGCCCGCGACCAGGTGCGCGTTGAGGGCGTCCAGGTGCGCGTACGCCTCGGGTGTGAGCACCTGCTCCAGGCTGGCGCGGGCCGCGGCCACCCCGAGCGGGCTCCCGTTGTAGGTGCCCACC
>JAHIJU010000086.1 GCA_018898235.1 Actinomycetota bacterium
CGGCACCCCGTGGAACCTCCGGGCCGCGCTCGACCGGGTGGTGGAGGTGCGCGACGTGGAGGTGGGGCTCTCCACACCCGAACGAGAGGTGGTTCGGCTGGCGTCGGCGCGCAGGTCCGCGTCGGGCTGGAGCTCGCCCTGGCGCCACGCCGGGTACACGCGGGCGGCAGTCGCGGGCCGGGTCCGGCGGGCGAGCGCACGCAGCGGGGTCGACTTCGTGCTCCAGGTCCAGGACCTGGGCGTCACCCGGGTGCCGTTCGCGGTGCTCCAGGACCTCAGCTACTCGTTGCTGCTCGATCTGTACGGGCCTGGCGGGGTGCCGCACTTCCGGACGCTCGGCCGCCGTCGGATCGATGCGCTCCGGCGCAGCCAGGACCGGATCTACCAGCAGGCCGCGATGCTGCTCCCGATGAGCGGATGGCTCGCCGACAGTCTGGTGGCGCACGGTGTCGAGCGTGAGCGGATCACGGTCGTCAACCCGGGAGCCAACGTTCCGGTGCCGCCGGGGACCGCGGTCGCGCAGCGGCGTGCCGGCGCCGTGCGGCGGCTGCTCTTCATCGGCCGGGACTTCGACACCAAGGCCGGTCCGCAGGTCGTCGCCGCGTTCGAGCACCTGCGCGCGCACTGGGACACCCCGGTGACGCTCACCGTGGCCGGCCCGGCCGCCTGGCCGCTCCGTTCGGCGCCCCCGGAGGGCGTCGAGTTCCTCGGGCGGGTCCCGTTCGAGCGGGTCGGGCAGCTGATGGACACCCACGACCTGTTCGTCATGCCCTCGCTCATGGAGGGGTTCGGCATCGTGTTCGTCGAGGCGCTGGTTCGTGGCCTCCCGTGCATCGCGCGGGACGCCTGCGCCATGCCGGAGATCCTCGGCGACGACGGTGGTCGGCTGGTCCGGTCGCAGGACCCGGTCGAGCTCGCCGAGGTGATCGTGCGCGCCTTGCAGGACGACGACCTCTACGACTCCTGTGCGCGCGCGGCGGATCGTCGTCGACGGCACTACACGTGGGACCGGGCCGCGGACCAGGCGGTCGACGTGGCACACCGGGTGCTCGCCGGTCGTGGGTGATGTTGGGCCCTGGGGTCGCCACGCACCCCGCGGCGCCGATACCGTGCGAGGTCGGCGGTACCCGCCTACCTGTTCGGCTCGGGGAGGACCTGTGATGTCGGGACCTGCCATCGGTCGTCGTCCGCTCTGCCATGGTGCAGCTCGCGGGCCCCGGGGACCGCGTTGAGCGCCCCGCGAGCCGGGGTGCTCGACCTGCTGCGGCCGACCTCGATCCTGCACCTGGTGAAGGTCGCCCGGTTCCACGTCTACAGCCACGCGCTGCCGCGGCGCGACCTGACGGCGGGCCCGGGGCTGCGGATGTCGCCCACAGCCAGCCTGCGCAACGGATCGCGGATCGCGCTCGGCCGTGACGTCCACATCGGTGAACGGTGCTGCCTGTGGGCCGGGGATGCCAGCGGGCGGATCACGCTCGGGGACAACGCGCTGCTCGGCCCCGAGGTGTTCATCACGGCCAGCAACTACGGCACGCGACCCGGCACCCCGATCATGGACCAGCCGCGCATCGAGGAGGACGTGGTCATCGGTGCCGACGTCTGGTTGGGAGCGCGGGTGACGGTGGTCGCCGGGGTGACGATCGGGGACGGGTCCATCGTCGGTGCCGGCGCCGTGGTGACGCGTTCGCTGCCCGCGGGCTGCATCGCCGTCGGGATCCCCGCGCGGGTCGTCGCCTGGCGCGACGGACGCCCGCTCGAGGAGGGCCGTTCGTGACGCTGGCGGGTGTCGACGTCGTCGTCGTGTCGTACAACGGGGCGTCCTGGTTGGAGCGGTGCCTGCGTGCGCTGCTGGACGAGGCCCCGGGGTCTGCGCCGACCCGGGTGGTCGTGGTGGACAACGGCTCGGACGAGGAGACGCAGGCGGTGCTCGACGCGTGGGCGGAACGGGTCACCGTGGACCGGGCCGGGACGAACCTCGGCTTCGGCAGAGCGGTGAACCGTGGCGTCGCGCTCGGGGCACACCCGGTGGTCGTGCTGGTGAACCCCGATGCGGTGGTCCGTCCCGGTTGCCTCGACGCGCTCGTGCGCACGCTCGACGAGCACCCGCGCGCGGGGATCGTGGGCGGGCGCACGCTGCGGCCGGACGGCACGCTCGACCCGTCGTCGTGCTGGGGGCGCCCGACGCTCTGGAGCTGGTTCTGCGCCGCGAGCGGGCTGACCACACTGCTGCGGCGGTCCCCGGTCTTCGACCCGGAGTCGCTCGGACGGTGGCAGCGCGACACGCCGCGTGAGGTGGACATCGTCACGGGGTGCCTGCTGGCGACCCCGCGCGCGGTCTGGGACGAGCTCGGCGGCTTCGACGAGCGCTTCTTCATGTACGGCGAGGACGCCGACCTGAGTCTGCGGGCCCACGAGCGGGGCTACGCGCCGCGGATCACCCCGGACGCGGTAGCGGTGCACGCCAACGGGGCGTCGTCGCCGGCACGGGCGCACAAGCTACGGCTGCTCATGACCGGGAAAGCCAGCCTGGCCCGCCTGCGTTGGAACCCGGTGCGCGCCCGGATCGGGCTCGCCCTGCTCGCCTCGGGTGTGGCGCTGCGCGCGAGCGCCGAACGGGTACGCGGACGGCGGGAGCCGTGGGGGGCGCTCGCAGCAGACTGGTCGTGGTTGCGCGGCTGGCAGACGGAGGAGGACCGATGACCAGGGTGTGGTGCCCGGTACGACCGGCGGCGCTTCGAGGGACCGGTCGGCGATGAGTGCACCGCGCGTCCTCATCATCGTGCAGAACCTGCCGGTGCCGCTGGACCGGAGGGTCTGGCTCGAGTGCCAGGCGCTCACGGCCGCCGGGTACACCGTGAGCGTCATCTGCCCGCGCGGCCCCCAGGACAGCGCAC
>JAHIJU010000087.1 GCA_018898235.1 Actinomycetota bacterium
AGTCTCGCCCGCCCCATCGGCATGCCGGTCGCCGGTCTGAGGCGGTGTCGGCATGAGCGACCAGGACGCGTGCGACTACGGCCCGGCGATCGAGTCCGGGTGGGAGTGTGATGAACAGCGGTGGGAGGTCCGGGGACTCCTCGGCTCCGGTCAAATCTGGGGGCGGCGGTCGGCCTGCGGCCGCCACCTGGGGTGGGCGGTCTCCGGGTACGCGCAGAACCCGGGCGAGCGCGCATCGGTGGTCCGACGGTGAGCCGGGTGCGGGTGGTGTGGGACACGGCGTCGGTGGTGGCGATCGACGCGGAGCCGGGCACGCCTCTGTCGACCGTGGAGGTCGTGGCGCACGCGCTGGTAGCCGAGCGGTATCGGGTGGTGTCGGGTGGGCTAACGCGCCAGCCTCGCGGGTGGGTGGACGGGGTCGGGTGGCGGGATCGGTGGCAGGCGTGGTGCCCGCTGGCCGCTGTGGCTGCGCTCGGACCGATCGAGCCCGGCGCTGAGGTGGCGCTCTCGATCCTCCAGGCGGTGCGGGGATGAGCGACCACGCGGGCTACCTGGCGTTCGTGAGGCGCATCCTGCGGGCGGCATCCGCCCGGGTCGCGTCGGCCGACCCGGAGGACCTGGCCGAGCTGCTCGCGCTGCGGGGCGCGCTCGATGAGGCGATCGACCGAGCCGCTGTGGCGATGCACGAACAGGGCCGCTCCTGGACCGAGATCGGGGCCGCGCTAGGCGTGTCCCGGCAGGCCGCCCGCCAGCGATGGGCCGACAACTCCGGGTTGTCAGTGGATCGGACGCCGATCAGAGCGTCATGACTGAGACATGGGCAGACCTCATCCACGCGTGGGCGAGCGCACAGCGCGCCGCCGGGCGCTCCACCCAGACCATCGGACTGCGGACCTACCACGTGCGCAGGCTGCACGAGGCGGTCGGCGACGTCGACCCCTGGTCCGTGACCCTCGATGACGTCCTCGCGTGGACGGGCGGGCAGGATCGGTGGTCGTGGGCGACCCGCCGGTCTGTGCGCTCGTCGCTGCGCGGGTGGTGGCGGTGGGCCGTGGCTACCGGGCGCACGACGGTCGACGTCGGGGCGCGGTTGCCGGTCGTGCCGGTGGCTCAGCCCATGCCGCGCCTGGCAGACCCGGCCGGGGTCGTCGTCGCGATGCACGAGGCCGACGAGCGGGTGCTCCTCATGCTGCGGCTGGCCCACGGCCTCGGGATGCGCCGCGGTGAGGTCGCCCAAGTGCACACCGACGACCTGACCCGGGACCTGATCGGCTGGTCCCTGCACGTCCACGGCAAGGGCTCCCGGGACCGCGTGCTGCCGCTCGATGACTCCCTCGCGCGCGCCATCCGCCGCGAGGCCGGGACCGGCGGCGGCTACGCGTTCCCCGGCGCGATCGACGGGCACCTCTCGGCGCGGTGGGTTGGACGGCTGGTGGCGCGGATGCTGCCGGGCACCGACACCATGCACTCGCTGCGGCACCTGGCCGCGACCGAGGTCCACGACGCCACCCATGACCTGCCGCTCGTCCGCAGGATGCTCGGACACGCCTCCCTGGCGACCACACAGGCCTATGTGCACGTACGAGACGACGCGCTACGGACCGCCCTCGTCGGACGGTCGCAGCGCGCCGGGTAGGTCAGTGCATCTGGCTGGCGATGCCACCGACCAGGAAGATCAGCAGGAACAGCACGAGGATCACCTGGTTGGTCCGACTCATGGCGCGAGGCTATCGCGGGTCACGCGTCGAGCTTCTGGACGATGCGGTCGAGCTGGGCGCTGTGGCCGTCGAGCCGGGTCTCGACGACGGCCAGGCGCTCGCCGATCGGCCGCCCGTCTCCCGTCGATCCGGCCAGGTCCGATCGCGTGCGTCGGGACTGGCCGAGGGCGGCGAGCGCGGCGAGGGTGGCGGCCGTCTGGCCGATGACCGCCACCCAGATGCTCTCTGTCACTGCCGGGTGGGCCGGTAGCCGTAGGCGATCGCGGACGCGCCGCCTGCGAGTGCGGCGGCGACTCCGGCCCAGACGGTGAGCCCGGCGGCGAGCAGTGCCGGGGCGATGCCGACGCCGAGGACGATGCCGAGGACGTACGCCGCGGTGCGGACCTTCGGCGGGACGAGGTCGGCCGGGTCGGTGGTGGTGTTCTCGGTGCTCACTTGACCCACCCGCCGAGGGATGCGACGACCTCAGCCATCGGGCCATCGGCCAGAGCGTCCATGCCTGCCGGGTACCGATACCCGAGGTTCCACCAGGTCTCAAGCTGGGCGGGGGTGATCTGTCGGAGCCCGGTGGGTGTGGACAGGCCCACGGTGCCGTGGGCGTCGCGGATCAGGAACATGTCGTCTTCCTCCTGGGTGTTGGGTGGTGCGGGTCGTGGTGCGACGTCGAGGGCGGCGAAGTACTCGGCGTGCCACCACTCGCGGCGGTTGGTGAAGCGCCATCCGTGCTCGGGGTGTGCGCGGACCCACGCGGCGGCGGACGCCTTCCAGTCGACGGCCTCCCCGACCTCATGTCGCGACTTGCCAGGAGGCAGCGCGAACGCACCTGCCCCGGTCAGGTACTGGTCGCGGCGCTCGGCCTGGGTGGCGGTGGAGCGCCACGCCTCGGTGATGGCGACCGGGCACCCGGCCGCAAACATGCGGAGCGCGGAGGCGGCGGCGTCGGGGGCGAGCTGGTGGCCCGGGGCGATGGTGACGAGAGTACGAGTGGTGGTCATGAGATGTCCCTGAGGGTGAGGGTGCAGGTCCCTTCCGGCAGAGACCAGGTGAGCGCGATGACGTAGCAGAGGACGGACTCCGCGTCAGTGGTGACGAGGCGGATCGCGGTCCGGGTGCGCAGGTCGAAGCGTGCGGGCACGGTGACCGTGAACGAGCGCCCGCGACGGCGGGCGCGGACCAGCAGCGCGGCAGCGCGGGCGTCGGCCTGGGCTTGTGTGACCGGGACGTCTGTGGTCGTCACGACCATGGTGCGGCGCGTCTGCCCGCCCGTGAGGGCGTCGGCGGCGCGGCCGACGATGACCTGACCAACACCGGCAGTGGTGGTCCAGGTGTAGCGGCAGACGACCGCGTTGGCCCACTGCCCGGCGTCAGTGCTCTCCCGACTGATCGTGGTCGTGAGCTGCTCCAGATCGACGCCAGCCTGAACGACAGCCACGGAAGCCGTGGGCTCGACCGACTGATCCCACAGCCGCCACACGCCGCCCAAGTCGACATACAGCTGCCACCCGGCGCGCTGGGGCAGGTCTGACAGCGTGGACCACCAGGCATCGCCCGGCTTCACCTGGGCACCGGTCGTCAGCGACGCGCCCGTGGCCAGGGGCATCGCGGTCAGGTCGATCGATCCTGCCGGGATGCCGACCTGGGTGGTGAGCAGGTCGGTGAGGGCCTCGCGGATGCCTGCCCAGGACGTGGGACCGAGGCCGGCGGTGAGGCACACCTGGTCCTGCACGTCGGCCTCAGCTGATGCCAGGTCGAGGGTCACGGTCCCGGCGGAGGCGTCGGAGGCCGCCACACGGACGGACAGCGCCCCGGTGGTCAGCGACGAACGGATCGTCCCGCCATCGTCGACCTCCCGAAGCGTCAGCGCGACCGTGTGACCCAGGCGCGGGTCCGCTGCCCGGGAAGCCGCGGTGGCGGGCGCACGGATTGACGCCTGCACGTGTGGCTGCCATGACTCGGACGCCGTGAGCGTCAGAGCCTCGATGGGCAGCAGGTCAGTCGTGCCGTGGGCGAGAGCCGCGACCGCGACGAGGGCCCGCGTCACCAGGCGCCGCCGTCCGGCCATACCTCGGTGATGTCCGCGGCGACCTGCCATCGCCGACCGACGGCACCACCGGGCAGCGCCACTGCGCCGCCGGTCTCCTCGGCCTGGACGGACGAGGCTACGAGCCACATCGACGCCTCAGAGGGCCGATCGGGGTCAGTGAGCAGGACCACCGGGGCGGCCAGGACTGCGACTGTGGCCAGGGCTGTCGTCTCGTCCTCGCACCACGCGGTGAGCGAGCCCGTGCGTAGGTCGAAAGCACCGGGCTGGGATGTCGTGGTGATGACCGGTGCGGGGCGACCGAGGATGTCGTGACGGGTCACCCTGCGCCCACGGGTCGTGGTCTCGGTCAGAACGAGGGTCGGGGTGACCTCGGACGCCACACCGGGGGCCCGGGTCCGTACCGTCCTGGTCGACGTCGAGGCGTGCGCCTGCCCGGTCCAGGCATGCGCCGTGCGGGTCGCCGGGCTGGCCGCCGTGTCCCCGTCCCACTGGCCTGGATCAGTGACCGAGCCGGGGTTGACCGACGTGCACGCGATCGTCACGGCGTCCACCCGAAACGGCGTCGCGGTCTGCACCTTTGTCTGCACGGCAACCCTGACCTTGGCCGCCGCAGCGGACAGGCCACGCATGAGGGAGACGCGAACCCAGTTCCCGCCGAATGTCCCGGGGACGTCGACTGGGGTCGAGCCGATCAGCGCCGACGCCCCGTCGTACTCCTCCAGCACCACGGTCATCACCGCGGCCGTCGGCAGCAGCCAGAGACCGCACTGGGCCCACTGGTTCGGGGAGGCTGGGGCCACGCCCGCCAAGGTCAGCGCCAGGCCCTCACCAGGCGCCGATCCGGCGGTCACGACCTTCAGTGACGCCAGCCCGGACTTGGCGATCATCGTGTCGCGAGTGACCACGGCCGATGCGCGGGCGCCCCAACCGGCTGTGTCGATCTCCGCCGAGGGGTTCAGAACAAGGTTCGTTCGCACAGCGTCGAAATGGGGGTACGGGCAGGCGGTCAGCGTGGTGCTCATGGGAGCGCGTTACCTCGTGTCTCGTAGATGCTGAAAGGAACACGGATTGACGGGGCCGTGGCTTGGGCGGCGGCGACGTACCGGCGCATGTCCTCCAGCGCGTCCCCGGTCAGCTCGACGGGGACGGTGACTTTGCCGACCTTGATCGATGCAAGCAGGTCGTCGTACGCGGTCTGAAGGACGGAGGCCTGGGATCGCACGCCATCGGCAGTCGCTTGCCCCATGGCCGCGCCGGAGGCGCGGGCGTAGGCATCGATCGCGGTTCGCTGCTCGGCCGGGCCGGACTTCGCGATGGTGTCGGCCACCGCGGCGCCGACTTCGGGTCCCTTGGCGCGCAGATCGTCAGCGAGGGCTTGCCCACCCGCGGCGGCGATGATCGCCAGGTTCGCGGTGAACTGCTCGGCCTGGGCGGCCTGGGCGGTCCACTGGTCGATGAGGTCTTGGGTGGAGACCGCGACGTCCGCGGCGTAGTCCTTCCACGAGTCAGTCGAGTCTTTGGTGGCTGCGGCCGTCGCTTCAGCGGCAGCCTGTTCGGCCGCATTCTTCCGATCCAGGATCGCCGTGTAGACGGTGACCGGGTCGGCCGTGGACTCCAGGGCTGATGCGTACGAGGACGCCGCGTCGGCGGCGTCCTGGGCGGCCTGCCGCGAGGAGCGGTACTGGTCGACCGTCATGCCCTTCGCCTTGGCAACAGCCTCCTCGATCGCCACCTGCTGCTGAGCCACGGCGAGCGAGTCCGAGATGACCCCCTGCAACGTCTTCTCGGAGTCGATCTGCTTCTCGCGGGTCTGGTTCCAGCGGTCGCCAGCCGCCCACGCCGCGCTGTCGGCCTCGGTGAGGTCCTCCTGGCGGCGCTTGGACTGAGCGAGCGCGTCAGACAGCGCGTCGACCTGCTCGCGGGCGTCCGAGGTCTGGAACGCCTCGACGAACCGCGATGCGGCCGTGCTGCCCGTGTCGGCGGCAGCGGCGACCTGCTCGGCGGCTGTGACGGCGGTGTCCTGCCATATCTCCCACCAGGACTTCACGTCGCGGATGGTGTAGAGGACGTCGTCGAGCTGCTCGCCGATCGCCTGGACCCGCTCGGCGGTGGTCTGGGTTGACGAGTCCTTGGCGAGGGCAGCGGCGCTCTCCTTGATCTCGTTGACCTTGTCGGCCGACGCCTGGAGAGCCTGCTGTGCGATGCCGATGCCTGCGGCCATGGCGACCCCGGCGGCGATACCGGCGGGGCCGAAGCCCTCCAGCGCCTCGGCCGCGAGGCCCTGGAGGCCGTCGAGCACGGACCCGACGTCCTGGAAACTGGCGCCCATCTCCTTGGCGTTCTGGGCGGTGTTCTGCTTCAGCGCCGAGACGCCTTCGTCGGCGTCCTTGGCTCCCCGCTTGACGTGAGCGGAGAGGGCGTCTCCGGCACCCTTGGAGCTGGACTTGACGTCGTCGAGCGCGGCGGTCAGATCGCGGTCGAGGACGTCGGCCGCCTTGGCGGAGTCTTTGGCTGCGCTGGCGATCCCGTCGAGCGAGGCCTCGACGGTGCGGCCGGTGGTCTTGCC
>JAHIJU010000088.1 GCA_018898235.1 Actinomycetota bacterium
CTTCGACACTCCCGTCGTAGGTCATTTCGCCGTCGGCACGACGGGCAAGTACGCAGGTCCGGACAACTCGGCTACCCGTCAGGTCGAGGTGGTGACCGCATACTCCGGTGACGGCCCGAAGTGCGTGGCCCCGAGCAGCTACGGCGGTCTCCCGTCGCTCGGCGTCAACTGGACGGACCCGATGAAGGCCGGGGCCACCGGGACGTTCCGATTCGACGTGATCCTGCAGAAGTGGCGTACCCCGGCGGCCCCTACCGGTGACTCTGCGCTGCTCGACTACCTCACGGTGGTTCCGAGCGGCGCGACCGCGACCGGCACCACGACCACCTACTCGCCCGACAGCACGAAGGTGCTCACGTTGAACGGGTCCACGGTCGGCGGCTGAACCGGTGCGCTGTTCGCGCGGACCGCGGTTCCTGATGTCGGGCGGGGTTCCTGAGCGATCGCCGTCAGGGGCAGATCGTCGGTTGCTGCATCGGGCCGGCGAGGCGTGACCACTCCTCGGTGGTCATCACCATGCCGTCGGTCGCCGCACTGCACACCGTCGTTCGGGCCGCTGCCGTCTGCAGGTCCCAGATGCGCACGGTGCGGTCGGAGCCGGAGCCGCTGACCTGCGACCCGTCAGTGGAGAACGCCACGCCGTACACCGTGCCGGAGATGCCGGTCAGGGACGCGTAGCGCGCAGCGGCAGCAGGGGTGCTCACGTCCCAGACGCGGACGGTGCCATCGGTCATGCCTGCGGCGAGCAGGTGCCCGTCGGGGGAGAAGGCGATGTTCGAGGCGTACCCGTCGGCCCACACCAGGGGCTGACCGAGGACGCGGGGGTGGTCCTTGTCGGTGACGTCCCACAGCCAGATCGTCTTGTCGTTGCCTGACGCAGCGACGGTGTGCCCATCGGGGGAGAACGCAGTCGAGTAGACGTATCCCTTCGGTCCGGTCAACGGCTTGCCGACAAGTCTCGGGTGGGCCAGATCGGTGGTGTCGACCAGGTCGACGTGCCCGGACAGCACCGAGGCGACCAGAGTGGTGTCATCCGGGGCGAACGACACCGCGTACACGAACCCGCCGAGGTCCTTCACGGTCCCCGTCGGTGCGGTCGGCAGGGTTCCGGACAAGTCCCAGGTCGTGATCGACGCGTCATCGGACGATACGGCCATCCGCGTGCCTGTTGAGTCGAACGCGACCGCTTCCACCCAGTCGGAGTGCGCCGCGACCGAACCTCGGTAGACGGGCTCTCGTGGATCGCTGACGTCCCAGAAGTGCACGTGCCCTGTGGTGTCTCCTGCGACGACCAGGCGCAACGGGTCGTCGATCCCGATGGCCCCGTCCAAGCGCGCTCCATCAGGTGCAGGGGACACCGACAGGAGCCTGTGCGCGCCGTCGGTCGCGTCCCACAGGCGCAGGCCGTCGGTCGTCGCGGTCGCGATCACCTGCGCGCCGAACACGCCCTGACCGGGGATCGACGCGAACCCTTGGAGGGTGGCGCCGGGGTACCGCCACGTGCGCAGCAGCCCGTCCGACCCGGCGGAGTAGAGGGCAGACCCGTCCGGTGACCAAGCGGTGGCCAGGAGGGTGGTCGGGTGTGCGAAGGAATCCAGGCGGATCCCCGTTGCTGCATCCCACACCCACAGGTGCTGGTCCGAGCTCGCGGCGGCGATCGCAGCCCCGTCCGGCGAGAACGCCACGGAGTTCGTCCATGACGCGGCACCCGCAAGGATGAGCCCGGCGGTGGGCTCGGTGGGGGCCCGCAGGTCCCACAGGTGGACGGAGGCATCGGCGGACCCGGCAGCGAGGGTCCGCCCGTCGGGGGAGAACGCCAGGGCCGTGACCTTCGACCTGGCTGCGGTGAACGGGGTGCCGATCGGGCTCAGTCCGGCGTTCGACACCGACCACAGGCTGACGTCCGCGGCCGACCCCGCCGCGGCCAGCAGGGTCCCGGTCGGGTCGAGGGCGACGGCCTGCACCGATCCGGTTCCCACGCGGACGGTCTGGATCCGCGACCAGCCGCCGTCCGTCCCGTGGGCCATCAGGTGGACCGTGCCGTCCGACGCCCCCACGATGATCCGGGACTGGTCCGGGCTGAACGTCACGTCGTAGTAGGTGGCGCCCGCCTCGGGTGGGGTGACAGGGACCGACGTGGGTGCGCCGGGTTCGTGCACGTCCCACAGATGCACCACGCCGCCGTCGCCGACGGCGGCCAGGAGCGACCCGTCACGGGAGAACCGGACCGCGTACAGCGACGAGCTGCCCGTGGTGAGGCTCGCCAGCCGGCGGGGCTGCGCTCCCGTCGACTCGAGGATCACCCGCCCGTCGCCCGTCCCGGCGGCGAGCATCGCTCCATCCGGGCTGGCCGCGACCGTCGACACCACCGCATCCAACGAGTCGATGCGGGTGACGGCGTCTCGTGCAGAGGCGGACAGGAGTGAGCTGCGCGCCTCCACCGTGTCGGCGCGCAGGTCGGCGGCGACGGCGAGCTGGCCCGCCAGGGCCGGGTCGGTGGAGGCGAGCGCCTCCGCCTGCACGGCCAGCTGACGGGAGACGGCCAGGTCGGTCTGGTAGGAGCTGGCCCGTGCCTGTCGAGCAGACACCCCCGCGAGGGTCCCGGTGGCGATCGCGAGCACCGCCAGGCCGGCGGCGAGGGCGCGCAGGCGTCGGGTGCTGCGCCGTTGGGAGTCGAGGCGCCCTTGTTCGGCGGCGCGCGAGCGGTCGAGGAAGTCCTGCTCCGGCGGTGCGAGAGCCGGCGGGTTCGCCGCCTCGTTCACCCACCGGTCGGCGCTCTCCAGTGCCGCTCCCCGGTAGAGGAGATCCGGGTCGTGCTCCATGTCCTGCCAGCGGAGGGCTGCTTCCGTCAGGCGCCCGTGGACACGCAGACCTTCGCGGTCCGCGTCGAGCCACTCCCGCATCCGCGGCCAGGCGGTGAGCAGCGCCTCGTGGGCGATCTGCACCAGCCCGCGGTCGGACGACAGCAACCTCGCCTCGACGTACGCATCGATGACCGCCCGGCGCTCAGGAGTCGTGAACTCGCGGGAGCTCGCAACACGCCGGGTGTCGACGGTCCCGGAGCCGACGTGCACGAGCCGCAGCAGGGTGGACTTCTCGACGGCCTCGACCTCGGGGGTGAGCTCGTGGTGCACCGCCTCGGCGGTCTGCGCGATCGCGCCGGCGAGCCGGCCGACCCGCCGGTAGTGCGCAAGCGTCAACCGTCGCCCCGAGGCGGCCGACCACGTCACGTACAGCGCATGGGACGCCAATGGCAACGCCCCGGCGTCCATGCCAACGCGGGTGGCGGACCCGGCGGTCGCATCGGCAATCACGAGCTCGACCAGCCCGTCGTCCACCTCGACGCCCGCGACCCGGGCCGGTTCGACCACGACCCGGCGCAGGTCCTCGGTGCTCAGCGGGCCGACGAGGACCTGGTGGGCGGCCAGCCAGGTGGCCAGGTCCGGCACCTGGAATGCGCGGTCGAAGAAGTCGGCGCGCAACGCGACGACCACCGTCGTCCCGTCGGTGTGCAACCGTCCCAGCCGCGCCACGACCTCGTCGACCTGGTCGGGGCCCACGTCGGCCGTGAACAGCTCTTCGAACTGGTCCACCACGAGCACCCCGCCTGGCGTGACGCCGGCCGGGTCCGGGACCACGTCGGTCGGGTCCGTGCCGGGGGTCACCACCCTCACCGGTGTGCCGATGGCGGCCAGGCGAGCCTGCACGCCCGCGCGCAGCAGGGACGACTTGCCCGACCCGGACGACCCCACCACCATCACCGGCGTCCCGGGCGCGGAGGTCAGCAGGTCGACCAGCTGGTCGGTCAACGCCTCCCGGCCGAAGAACAGCGTGGCGTCGTCCGCCGAGTAGGCGCGCAGGCCCAGGTACGGGGCCACTGCGCCCGCAGGTCGGGGCCCCGGGACCCGCCGCAAGCGGGTGACGACGTCCACCCAGGCGGGCACCTGGTCGGATGGCACGCCGAGGACGGTCAGCAGCCCGATGAACTGCTCCAGAGTCGCCAAGGGCGGGAGGTGCCGTCCGGAGAGGTACCCACCCACTGTCGCCAACGGCAGACCGGTGCGGCGCGCCAGGTCCCGCATGCTCGCCCCGGATGCCACCCGCAGGCCCGTCAACGCGGCCCCAAGGTCCTCCCGGGTGCGGATGTCGGGCGGGCTGGTGAGCGGGGCGTCACTGCTCGGCACGGGAGTCCTCCTGGCGACGACCCGGGCAGGGGTTTGCGCGATGGGTGTCCGACCGTCGCAGACCGTAGCGCCCAGCGGTTACCTCTGTGTGACGTAGCAGCCGCGTGCGCACGACGGAGTCCCCATTCACCCACCCAGGTGACTGCCGGATGCGGCGCCGGCCGGGGGAGGTAGTCCGAACGACCTCGAACGGCCACGGCCATGGTGACGCGTCCCCGGGGATGGGTGACTGGGCCGTATCCGCACTGCGCCCCGGCGCGCAGGCTCCCGGTCCATCGAGAGGAAGCACCCAGTGCCAGCTCCCCAGAAGTCGCAGGACGCCACGAAGGCGAACGTGCTCGCCGCGATCGGCGTGGTGCTCGCCCTCGTCGGAGGCCTGGGCGCCCGTCTGGGCACCACCAACCTGGGCCTGTTCATCGTCTACGTCGTGCTGTTGCTGGCCGGGATCGTCACGATCGGTGCCTCGCAGCGGGTGCGCAATCGGAAGTACGAGGACTAAGCCATGGGGACGGTGATCGGGATCGTCGTCCTCCTGGGCGTCGGTTGGCTGATCGTCATGGCGCGCGACCGGTTCTGGAAGGGCGCGAACCAGCACGTCCTGGCGCGCAACCAGCACCTCGAGGGCCAGCAGCTGACGCATGAGCGGTTGGTCATCGGTTCTGCTGCCGATCCGGATGCCCTGCAGGACGCGATCGTGCGCGGACTCGCGCTCCCGTACGACAAGCCGGCGGCTGTGCACGCCGAGCTGTTCCAAGGACCGGTGACCCCCGGCTACGTCCAGTTCTGCTCGGGGACCAAGATCATGACGGTGTTCACAGCAGGCATGCGGATCGAATCGAGCGGTGCCGGCGGCAGCACGCTGACGTACCAGGTCGAGAAGTGGACCCTGTCCGATGGCATCGTCGCGCAGATCCCCCAGCTGAAGTTCCTTCGGCGGCACATCGAGGCGGAGGCCCGGAAGCTCGACCCGCAGCTCGAGGTGAGAACCGACACCGTGGACTGACCGGGGCAGCGGACCACCAGCGGGTCGTGGCCCCGTAGACCGAACTCACGGCGTCGGGCCGTTCAGGTCGTCGTCCGGATCGGCGAGTGTGGTGAGCGTGCGGGGCTCCTGGTGCTGTTGTGCCAAGGCTTCGCCCGCCCAGAAGGTCGTACAACCTCGCACGGGCAGGTTCCCAGGTCAGCCCCGCCTCGGCGCGTTCGGGCGGCTATGTTCCGGCCGTCCTCCGCGAGAGAACGACACAGGGGATCAGGGATGACCGGACCGGAACCGAGTGTGCGTCGGTGGGTGCGCTCACCCGGCGACAGGGCGCTAGGTGAACAACGGGCAAAGGGGACAACTCCCCATGGTCTCGACCGGGTAGGACGTCCTAGTTTCCGAACTCAGAACGGAAGTGGCCATCGAGAACGGTGGTCGGCGGGGTTCAGGTCCCCATCGGGGGTCCTGGTGCTGACCGGTGAAAGGCTGGGGGGCTAGGTGTCGGTGCTGCGGGCATGGCGGCGTCGGAAGGCGGCGTTCGCCTCCACGACGACGGTCTCGGTCCTCTCGACGGCCGCGATCGCACTGGCCATGACCTACCCGGGTACGCCGACCACCCAGGTCGACCTCAACGACGGCGGCGTGTGGGTCACGAACGCCGCGCTGAGCCTGCTGGGTCACCTCAACTTCCAGGCCGGTGAGCTGGACTCGAGCCTGCGTGCGACGAGCAACAACTTCGACGTGCTGCAGCGCGAGGCCGCCGTGATCCTCGACGACGCGGGTTCGGGCACCGTCAGCCCGGTCGACGTGGCCAGCGTCTCGCTCAAGGGCAGCACGCCGCTCCCGGCCGGTGCCGTCATGGCCATGGGCGGTTCGACCGTCGCGATCACGGCATCCGACGCCGGTAAGAAGAGCAAGCTCTGGGTGCTCGCGTCCGACCAGGTGGCCTCGTTCGACGCCGAGCAGGTGCCACCGACCGCGGAGTTCGACGGCCCGGTCGCCGTGACGGTCGGGCAGGACGGGACGGCGTGGGCCGCGGTCGCAGCCACGGGCGAGCTCGACCGCTACCAGGTGGGGACGGCGCCGGACGTCCGGTCGCTGCCCGGGGTCCCGGCGGACTCCGAGCTGGAGGTGACGACGGTCGGCGCCCACGTCATCGTGCTCGACCGGAGCGTCGGCACGGTGAGCGTCGACGGCAAGAGCCCGGTCACGGTCTCGGGGGCGCAGAAGGGGCGCCTCCAGCAGCCGGGCCCGGATGCGACGTCGGTCGAGGTCGCCACGAGCGCGGCGTTGCTCGACATCCCGATC
>JAHIJU010000089.1 GCA_018898235.1 Actinomycetota bacterium
GCCCGGGCCCGCCCGCGCGACGCCGTGCACGGCGAGGAGATGGCCGACACCGGCGCCGGCCCCCGACGCTGGGTGATCGACCCGATCGACGGCACCAAGAACTTCGTGCGCGGTGTGCCGGTGTGGGCCACGCTCATCGGTCTGATGGACGGGCCTGAGGTCGTGATGGGCCTGGTCAGCGCCCCGGCGCTGCACCGCCGATGGTGGGCAGCGGTCGGGTCCGGCGCCTGGACCGGCCGCTCGCTGTCGCAGGCGACCGCGATCCATGTCTCGGGTGTCGACCGCCTCCAGGACGCGTCGCTGTCGCTCTCCTCGCTCACCGGCTGGGAGAAGCAGGGCCGGCTCGACGCCCTGCTCGACCTGACCCGTCGGGTGTGGCGCACCCGCGGCTACGGCGACTTCTGGTCGCACATGCTCGTGGCCGAGGGCGCCGTGGACATCGCGACCGAACCCGAGCTCGAGCTGCACGACATGGCCGCGCTCGTGCCCATCGTGACCGAGGCCGGGGGTCGGTTCACCTCGGTGCGCGGCGCCCCCGGGCCGTTCGGTGGCTCCGCCCTGGTGACCAACGGGTTGCTGCACGACGAGGTGCTCGGGCTGCTCGACCCGTTGCCGGAGGGGTGACCCTCCCGATGGACCGCGAGCGCGCGCTTGCCAGGGTCTTCGGTGCCGTGGTGCCCGAGTACGAGCGGGGCCGTCCCGGCTACCCCGACGCCGCCGTCGACTGGTTGCTCCCCCCGGGCTGCGCCGAGGTGCTCGACCTGGGCGCAGGCACCGGGAAGTTCACCTCCTCCCTCGTGGCGCGCGGGCTGGCCGTGCATGCGGTCGAGCCGTCGGACGCCATGCGCAACCGGCTGCGCGAGCTGTACCCGCAGGTGGACGCCCGGGCCGGCACCGCCGAGCAGACCGGGCTGCCGGACGACTGCGTCGACGCCGTCGTCGTGGCGCAGGCCTGGCACTGGTTCGACGAGGCCGCGGCAGCCCATGAGGTCGCCCGGGTGCTGCGGCCGGGCGGCACGCTCGGCCTGGTCTGGAACCGGCCGGACGGGTCCGTGCCGTGGGCCGCCAGGCTCCGCGATCTGCTGGCGGCGTTCGGGGCCGGGCAGGAGGACGACCCCGCACCCCAGCTCGGCGCCGGGTTCGACACCCCCGAGCAGCGAACCGTCACCTGGCGCCACCGGCAGGACAGGGCGTCGGTCCGGTCGGCGGTGGCCAGCCGCAGCTACGTCGTCGCCATGCCCGCGCCCGAGCGTGAGGCGCTGCTGGATCAGGTGGACGACCTGGTGGCCCGGTTCGCCCCACCGGGACCGCAGGTCGACGTGCCGTATCGCACCCTGTGCTGGCGGGCCCGGGTCAGCTGAGCTCAGACCAGCCGCAGCAGCCCGTCGCGCACCAGGTCACGGGCGATCGGCAGCACCTCGGCGGCGATCTCGTCACTGCCGCGGTCGAGGACGGCCGCGAGCGCCGCCACGAGCGTGCCCGCCGTGAGCTCCCCGTCGCAGGCCCCGACGAAACCGGCCACCGCGGTGCCGACCTGCACGGCCCGTCGGTAGCCCGATCCCTGCCGCAGCAGCACGACCCTCGGGTCCGTCTCCCCCGGCACGAGGTGCCGTTCCTCGGTGACGTCGGCCGCGACCACGAGGCGCACCTGGGCGAACGCGGCGTCGTCGAGCCCCTGGAGCAGATCGTGTGCGGTCAGCACGTCGGCGATCGTCTGTCCGAGGCGCTCGTCGAGCGTGCCGGTGATCTCCTCGATCCGGCGCAGGGTCGGAGCCTCGGTCAGGGGGCGACGCAGCGTCACCAGCCCCATCCCGATGGCCCGGACGTCACGCGCCGCGAAGTCGGCGAGCCAGGCGCGATAGGCGTGGTGCCAGCCGCCCGGGTCCCGCTCGCGGGTGCTGCCGCCATCGCGCAACCACAGCTCGACGTACTGGGCCGGGTCGACGAGGTCGCGCTGCACCACCCAGCCGTCCAGCCCGGATCGGTCGATCCAGCTGCCCACCCGCTCGTCCCACCGCTGCCCGCCCGGGACCTCCCAGTTGGCGAGCAGCTGGACGACGCCGCCGGGTGCGAGCACCTCGCCGACGCCCGTGATCAGGTCCCGCACCAGCGCGTCGCCCGTGCGCCCGCCGTCGCGGTACTCGTACTCGGGCAGACCGGCCGCCCGGGGCGTGATGACGAAGGGCGGGTTGCTCACGACGAGGTCGTACCGCTCGCCCTCGACCGGGTCGAGCATCGACCCGGCGCGCAGGTCCAGCTCGACCCCGGCGAGCACCGCGTTGAACCGTGCGTACGCCAACGCCCGCACGGACAGATCGGTCGCCGTGACCCGTGCGGCGTGGCCGGCGACGTGCAGCGCCTGGATCCCGCAGCCGGTGCCCAGGTCGAGGGCCCGGCCGACGCGCGTCGGCACCGTCGCGCGCAGCAACGTGAGCGAGGCCTCGCCGACGCCGAGCACGTGATCCGGCCGCAGCGGCGCACCGGTGGCCAGCTCGGTGGGGTCGGACGCGAGCCACCAGTCCACATCGACCCCGCCGGTGCGGGTGCTGGACGGCTGCAGGTCGACCAGGGCCCGCACCTGATCGTCGTCCCCGCGCCCCGCGGCCTCGACCAACCCCGCGGCGACGACGCCGTCGGTGCCGGTCCGCGGCAGGGCCCGGTCGAGGTCCGCCCGGCGCACGGGCCGACCGAGCAGCCAGAGCAGGGCGAGGGTCGCCGCGGGGACCGGTCCGGCGGCCTCCAGCGCGACCAGGGCGGGTGTCGCCTCGTCGCGTTCGAGGGCGGCCGAGGCGACCGGGCCGAGCAGCGCCGCCAACCCGTCGGTGGTGAAGCTCGCATCGGCCAGATCGCCTCGCAGGACGGCGGCGGCACGGTCGTCGATCTCAGGTGTCGTGCTCACGACTCGACGGGTCCTCTCTCGACAGCGGATGCTGCACCGTCGAGCAGTCCCAGCGCCTCGGGCAGCTCGACGAGCGAGTGCACGACCAGCACGCCGGCAGCCGCGGCCTCGCTCTCGTGCACGGCCACGCGACGCGGCCCTGGTCGGTCGAGCCAGACGCCCACCAGACCGGCCGTCACGGCTGCAGCCGCATCGACATCGAGCTCGTCGCCGACGTAGACCGTCCGCGCCGGGTCCGTCCCCAGCCGCGCGCAGCCCTCCAGGAAGACCCGCGGATCGGGTTTGCCGACGCCCAGGGTGTCCACGCCGACGAGCACCGGCACCCGATCGCCCAGACCGGTGCGTGCGAGCTTGTCGCGCTGGTAGTCGACCCGCGCGTTCGTCAGCGCCCCGATCCGCACCCCCGCGGCCAGCAACCGGTCGACGCAGGGCCCGGCGTCGGCGTGCGCCGCCCAGCCCGCGACGAAGCCCGCCTCGAACTGGGCGTCCCACCGGTCGTAGGCGGCATCGTCGAGCACCGGCCCGCCGAACTGGGCGTGCAGGTCGTTGGCACGGGCCATCCGCTGGCTGCGGTGGTCGGTCTCGCCGCGCGTGTAGGCCCGGTAGTGCCCACCATGGTCGGCCCGCCACGTCGCGAGCAGCTCGTCCAGCCGGTCGGCACCCAACCGCGGCAGGTACGTGCCCGCCACCTGGGCCAACGCGTGCGCGAAGGCGGCCCTGGTGTCGACCAGGGTGTCGTCGATGTCGAGCAGTACCCCGTCGGGCGTCACAGCGTGGCGCGCAACGCCGCCAGCCGCGCCAGCGTGGCGTCCTGTCCGAGGATCTCCAGCGACTCGAAGAGCGGCGGGGACACCCGTCGACCGGTGACGGCGACGCGCAGCGGGGTGTAGGCGAACCGCGGCTTGAGCGACAGACCCTCGACCAGCGCGGCCGACAGCGCCTCCTGGGTGGATGCGGTGCTGAAGCCGTCGGCCGGCAGCGCGGCGAGCGCGACGGTCGCCGCATCCAGCACGTCGGCGGCCTCGGCCCGCAGCCCTGCCCGGGCGTCGTCCTCGACCACGACCGCGTCATCCGCGACGAACAGGAAGCCCAGCATCCCCACGGCCTCGCCGAGCAGCGTCATCCGCTCCTGGACGAGCGGCGCCGCCGCGTCGAGCACCGCGCGCTGCGCGGCCGGCAGGTCGGCGTAGGAGTCGGCCGGCACCAGACCGGCCGCGTGCAGGTACGGCACCAGGCGGCCGCGGAAGTCCTCGGGGGTCAGCAGCCGCAGGTGGGCGGCGTTGATCGCCTCGGCCTTCTTGAGGTCGAACCGGGCCGGGTTCGGGTTGACGTCGGCGATGTCGAACTTCTCGACCATCTCGGCCAGGGAGAACACGTCGCGGTCCGGCGCGATCGACCAGCCGAGCAGCGCCAGGTAGTTGAGCAGCCCCTCGGGGGTGAACCCGCGGTCCCGGTGCAGGAAGAGGTTGGACTCGGGGTCCCGCTTGGACAGCTTCTTGTTGCCCTCACCCATCACGTACGGCAGATGCCCGAAGGCCGGCATCACGGTCGCGAC
>JAHIJU010000090.1 GCA_018898235.1 Actinomycetota bacterium
AGAACATAGGCGCCCGACTCGACCTGCCATCCGGCGTCGAGCCGCTCGACCTGACGTGGCGGACGGTCCTCGTACGGGCGGCTCCGCGCCCACGACAGGCGCGGACCTGCCGCTGTGCCACGGCGGTCCACCGAGTCCGGGAGCTCATCGGGGACGACGACGTCGGGGTCAAGGCCGTTCACATCTACCCCGTCGGTCCCGGTGCGCCCGCGCTCGGCCGCGTCGACACCACGGTCAGCGTCGTCAACGAGTGTCATGGCCCCATCCCGTCTCGGTCGGCTCGGCATCCGTCTCGGTCGGCTCGAGATGAGAGGCTAGGCGAGACTGTGCACCGGTTCTTCACCAGATGTCCGATTTCACCCAATCGTCACCTGACCGCAGCAGTCAGATCGGGGCGTGAAAACGCTGCTGTGCAGGTTCCAGACCGTCCAGCACGACAGCCTCGGCGGCGTCCGCCGCCCGGTCGAGCACCCAGCCCAGGTCTGCACGCTCGGTGGCGGCGAAGTCCTTGAGCACGAAGTCGGCCGGGTCCTGCCGCCCGGGCGGCCGACCGACGCCCACCCGGACCCGCAGGTAGTCCCTCGATTCGAGGGCCCGGGTGATGTCCCGGAGCCCGTTGTGCCCGCCCTCGCCCCCACCCTGCTTGAGCCGCACCGTGGCGAACGGCAGGTCCAGGTCGTCGTGCACCACGACCACGTGCTGGGCGTCGATCCCGTGGTACCGGGCGAGCGCACCGACCGGACCGCCCGACTGGTTCATGTAGGTGGTGGGCCGGACGAGCAGCGCCCTCGGCCCCGGGACACCTCCCGGGAGAACCCCCAGACGCACATCGGCGGTGACCGCCTGGGGCCGGCGCCCGAGGGGACCGGCCGCACCGGCGAAGGCCACCCCGGCTCGGCGGGCCAGCTCGTCGAGCACCATCGCTCCGACGTTGTGCCGGTTGCCGGCGTACTGCGGCCCGGGGTTGCCAAGGCCGATAATCAGCCATGGACCGTCGGTCACGACGACCTCCTTCAGACGCCGACACCCGGCCACGTGGGCCGGGTGCCGGGTCGGACGGGTGGAGCGGATCAGGCCTTGGCGGCGGCGGACGCGGCGGAGGCTGCCTCGGCCTCGGCGGCCTCGGCCTCGTCGGCCGCGCGGTCGGCGGCGGACACGGTCGGGACCGACACGGTCAGCACGACGTGCTCGGCCTCGGTCAGCAGCACGGTGCCGGCCGGCAGCGCGACGTCGCCCGCGTGGATGACGGCGCCCTCTTCGAGGCCCTCGATGGAGATCTCCACGTGGGACGGCAGGTTCGTGGCCTCGGCCTCGAGCTGCAGCAGCTGGGTCTCGACCACGTGGATGGTGCCGGGGGCCGACTCGCCGATGATGTGGACGGGCACGTCCACCGCGATCTTCTCGCCGCGCTTCACGATGAGCAGGTCGATGTGCTCGATGACCTGGTGGACCGGCTCGATCTGCACGTCCTTGGCGACGGCCAGGATCGTGTCGCCGTCGAGCGCGACCTCGAACAGCGCGTTGGTCTGCTTGAGCGCCAGCATCGTCTCGTGGCCCGGGAGGGAGACGTGCAGCGGGTCGCTGCCGTGGCCGTACAGGACCGCCGGGATCTGGTGCGCACGGCGCAGACGACGGGCCGCGCCCTTGCCGAACTCGGAACGGGCGGTGGCGGTCAGCAGGGTCTCGGCCATGACGGCTCCTTGTGGGGAAGAGTGAGTTCGGTCCGGCCTCGACGCGGGACGCGGGACGGCGCACGCGGAGGCACCGCCCAGTCGATCACGGAGGGTTCGGGCCCTGGGGCCCGTCCCGCCTCCCTCGCCGAGGCAACCGAACGATCCTACCGGACGCCGCCCCCCCTGCCGTTCCCCCGCCCTGCCCGCGCCCGCCTCCACAGGCGCCCCTCCCGCCTGCCTTCATCCCCGCCGGCCCGCGAGCTCGGCCCTCTTGGCCCAGTTCGGCCGAGATGTTGGCCGAGCCCGCAGGTGTCAGCCGAACCGGCGGGTCCTGGCCGGGGGGCCTGGCCGGGGGTCCTGGCCGGGGGTCCTTGGCCGGCGGGGCCCGGCGAGGCGGGGCCCGGCGCGGCGGAGGTCAGGGGCGGAGCTCTCGGCGGGGGGTCAGGGGGAGATCGGGGGGCAGGAGACCACGCACCCGACGGGCGATGTCGGCGGGATCCCGCAGATCCTCCTTGGTGAGGCGCAGCACGGTCCACCCTGCTTCGACGATGGCGTCATGGCGCCGCTTCTCCCGGACGAGCGAGTCCGGCTCGAGGTACTTGACCCGTCCGTCGTACTCGATCAGCAGTCGCCACTGGGGCAGGCCGAGGTCGGCCCAGAACACGCCGAGCCTCGTCGTCACCGGTACCTGGGTCGCGGGCGCTGGCAGCCCGGCGAGCAGGAGTGCGAACCGGGTGGCCGTCTCCGGTGCCGATTCGGCGCCACCGTCGGCGTACGCCACGACGGCCCGAGCCCGGGCCACACCGCTGCGACCCGCCAACGGCTCCAGCAGCGCGGCCATGTCCTCGCGTCGAGCGCCCGCCCGCAGCGCTGCGTCGGCCACCACCAGGGCCTCGAGCGGTCCCGAGCTCCTTGCGCAGTCGACTGCTGTGAGGGCCAGGTCGGTGACCGGAAGCGCGCCGACCTCGGCGAGGTGCTGCCCGTCGAGCTCGCCGGTGTGCCTGGCCACCGTCCTGTCCCGGGTCGATCCCGGGCGACCGGGCTGACGCAGGTGCGTCGACTCCGGCACCCGCCAGACCGGCAGACCCCAGACCAGCGCGGCGGACTGGTGGCTGAACCAGTGCGGCCCCGTCAACCGCTGGTGGACCGCGACGATGCGGGCGAGCGCGCGCTCGCGCCCCGAGGCCGCGCGCGCTGCGGGCAGATAGGCACCGAAGCACAGCCGTTCCCACTGTCCGCTCCGCATCCGAGCGGCCACCGTCGAGCCCAGGTGATCCCGAGCCAGCAGAACCGTGGGGAGCGGGGACGGAGCGGGCGCGACGGCCCCCGGGCGTGCTGACATCCGACAAGACTCCCCCCCGCAGCCCCCTCCCCCCGAGGCCCACCAGGACAACCACCACACCCCCGGCGCCTGAGGACGGCTCACCCCGCCCAGCCCACGCACTCCCCCCAAGCCCGCGCGCTCTCTGCCCTTCCCAGCCGCGGCCCGCCCCGTTCGGCCAACCCTCGCGATCTCGGCTCAGATCTCAGCCGATTCGGCGCAACTCGGCCGAGGCCACCGACTGGGGCGGGGCGGGAGGACGAGATGGGGAGACCCGGCCGAGGCCACCGGCTGGGGCGGGGCGGGAGGACGAGATGGGGAGACTCGACCGAGGCCACCGACTGGGGCGGGGCTGCGGGCTCAGGTGGGGCGGCGGAGCTGGGGCCGGGCGGCCGGGGTGGGCTGGGGCGGCCGGGCCGGGAGGGCGCGGTAGGGCTGCCGGGCAGGCACGGTCAGGCGTTGCCCTCGAAGAGTGAGGTCACCGAGCCGTCGTCGAAGACCTCGCGGATGGCGCGGGCGATGATGGGCGCGATCGACAGGACCGTGAGGCCGGCGAAGCGGTGCTCCTCGGGGATGGGCAGCGTGTCGGTGATGACGATCTCGCGGGCGCCGGACTGCTGCAGGCGCTCGCACGCGGGGTCGGACAGCACACCGTGGGTCGCGGCGACGATGACGTCCTTGGCCCCGGCGGCCATGACCACCCGGACCGCCTCGGAGATCGTCCCGGCGGTGTCGATGAGGTCGTCGACCAGCACGCACGTCTTGCCCTCGACGTCACCGACCACCCGGTTGGCCACCGCCTTGTTGGGCGTGCGGATGTCGCGGGTCTTGTGCACGAAGGCGAGCGGTCCGCCGCCGAGCTTGGCCGCCCACTGCTCGGCCACCCGGATGCGGCCGGCGTCGGGCGAGACGACGGTGACGTTCTGGGTGTCCACCCGCGTGCGGACGTACTCCACGAGGACCGGCTGGGCCCACAGGTGGTCGACCGGACCGTCGAAGAACCCCTGGATCTGCGCGGCGTGCAGGTCGACGCTCATGATGCGGTCGGCGCCGGCCGTCTTGAACAGGTCGCACATCAGACGGGCCGAGATCGGCTCGCGGCCCCGGTGCTTCTTGTCCTGCCGGGCGTAGCCGAAGAACGGGGCGACCACGGTGATCGTCTTGACCGACGCCCGCTTGAGGGCGTCGACCATGAGCAGCTGCTCCATGATCCACTGGTTGATCGGCGAGGCGTGCGACTGCAGGACGAACGCGTCGGAGCCGCGCACCGACTCGACGAACCGGGTGTAGATCTCGCCGTTGGCGAAGTCGTAGGCCGTGGTGGGCACGAGCTGGATGCCCAGGTGGTCCGCGACGTCCTCGGCCAGCTCGGGGTGGGCCCGGCTCGAGACCAGCACCAACCGCTTCTCGCTGTCGACCGTGACGAGACCGGTCATCGGTCGTTCTCCGTTTCGTGGGTGCTGCTCGGATCGTCGGGCTCGGCTGACCGGGCCCGTTCGGCCGCCTGCGCGGCGGGGGTGCCGGGGCGGGCCCGCTTGACCCAGCCCTCGATGTTGCGCTGGGTGCCCTGGCTGACGCCGAGCGCGCCGGCGGGCACATCACGCCGGATCACGCTGCCGGCACCGGTGTAGGCGCCGTCACCGACCACGACCGGGGCGACGAACATGTTGTCGGCACCCGTACGGGCGTACGAGCCGATCACCGTGCGGTGCTTGTGGACGCCGTCGTAGTTGACCGTCACGGATGCCGCACCGATGTTGGTCTCGACGCCGATCTCGGCGTCCCCCACGTACGAGAGGTGCGGCACCTTGGACCCGCGGCCGATGGTCGCGTTCTTGGTCTCGACGAACGTGCCGATCTTGCCGTGCTCGCCCAGGATCGTGCCCGGCCGCAGGTAGGCGAACGGGCCGACGCTCGCACCGGCACCGATGACGGCGTCCGAGCCGTGCGTGCGCACGATCGACGCCCCCTCCCCCACCTCGACGTTGGTGAGCGTGGTGTCCGGGCCGATCCGCGCACCCGACGCGACGGAGGTCGCGCCGTGCAGCTGGGTGCCGGGCAGCAGGGTGACGTCCGGGGCCAGGTCGACGTCGACGTCGACCCAGGTGGTGGCCGGGTCGACGACCGTGACACCGGCCCGCATCCAGTCCTCGACCGTGCGGCGGTTGAGCTCGGCGCCCAGACGCGCGAGCTGGACCCGGTCGTTGACCCCTTCGACCGACATGACGTCGTCGGTGCGCAGCGCACGGACGTGACCGCCGTCGGCGCGGGCCAGGGCCAGCACATCGGTGAGGTAGAGCTCGCCCTGCGCATTGCTCCGGTCGATCCGGGCGAGCGAGCGGCGCAGCACCGCGGCGTCGAAGACGTAGACCGACGTGTTGATCTCGTCGACCGCGCGCTGGGCCTCGTCAGCGTCGCGCTCCTCGACGACGGCGAGCACGTCACCGGTGCCGGCCTCCCGCAGCACCCGGCCGTAGCCCGTCGGGTCGGGGACGACGGTGGTCAGGACGGTGACCGCGTTGGCGTCACCGTGGTGGGCCGCGAGGAGCTCGGCGATCGTGCCGGCGTCCAGCAGCGGGACGTCGCCGGCCAGGACGACGACCGCACCGGTGAGCGTCCCGAGCCCGTCCAGCGCGTCGAGCGCGACCTGGACGGCGCGGCCGGTCCCCGGCACGTCGTCCTGGTCGACCAGAAGGACGTCCGGGTCGACGACCAGCACGTGCTCGGCCACCGCGGCCCGGCCGTGCCGTACGACGACGGCCAGCCGCTCGGGCGCGAGCGCACGTGCCGCGGTGAGCACATGCCCCACCAGGCTGCGTCCGCCGATCTCGTGCAGCACCTTGGGGGTGGCCGAACGCATCCGAGTTCCTTCGCCCGCAGCCAGGACGACGACTGCAGCCGGGCGGGGGATCGTCACCGTTGTTGCGCTCCTCGCGATCGTCCCCGCGCTGAGACCGGGGGGCTGGTTGGCCCCCGAACTCTACCGCCGCGGCCACCCGTTCCTGCCCGGGACCGCGACGCCCGCGGGGCTCCGCCCCCAGGATTCGAACCTGGACCGCAAGGCTCCAAAGGCCTGCGTGCTGCCATTACACCAGGGCGGACCGCGGCCACCCAGTGTGCCAGCCGTGCGCGCCCGACCGGGAGCAGGCGGCATGATGGCCCGGTGACCAGCGACTCCAGACGGACCGCCCGGTCCCGGATGACGGGGACGCAGCGCCGTGCCCAGCTCCTCGACGTAGCCCGCAGGCTCTTTGCCGAGAAGGGCTACGAGACCACGAGCATCGAGGAGATCGCGGCCCGGGCCGAGGTCTCCAAGCCCGTGGTCTACGAGCACTTCGGCGGCAAGGAGGGCATCTACGCGGTCGTGGTCGACCGCGAGGTGCAGGCACTGACCGGCGCACTGTCGGATGCGCTCGAGGGCGGCGGGCACCCGAAGGTGCTGCTGGAACGCACGGCGCTCGTGCTGCTCGGCTACATCGAGGACAGCGAGGACGGGTTCCGCATCCTGGTGCGGGACTCCCCCGTCGCCCAGGCCACCGGCACCTTCTCCAGCCTCATCGGGGACGTCGCGACCCAGGTCGAGCACCTGCTCGCCGAGCAGTTCATGCGCCAGGGGCTCGACCCGCGCACCGCCCCGATGTACTCCCAGATGCTGGTGGGGATGGTGGCGCTGACCGGCCAGTGGTGGCTCGACGCGCGCAGCCCCGGGAAGGCCGAGGTGGCCGCGCACCTGGTCAACCTCGCCTGGAACGGGCTGTCCGGGCTGGAGGGCACCCCGACGCTCACCGGGCACACACGGGGTATCACGACATGAAGAATCTCGACGACGCGTAAACTCCCGGCATGACGACGGAGCCGGTCGACGAGGTCGCACGGATCGTCGCTGCCTGGCGCCGCGAGCGCCCCGACCTGGACGTGCGCCCCATGGAGGTGCTGTCGCGGGTCAGCCGGCTGGCGCGGCACCTCGACCTGGCCCGGCGTGCGACGTTCGCCGAGCACGGCCTGGAGACCTGGGAGTTCGACGTGCTGTCCGCCCTGCGCCGCCAGGGGGAGCCGTACCGCATGTCGCCCGGCGCGCTGCTCACCGAGACGCTCGTGACCAGCGGCACCATGACCAACCGGATCGACCGGCTCGCCGAGCACGGGCTCGTGCAGCGGATGCCCTCCCCCGACGACCGCCGCGGCGTGCTCGTCGAGCTCACCGACGAGGGGCTGGCCCGCGTCGACGCCGCCCTGGCCAGCCTGCTGCAGGCCGAGCAGGGGCTGCTCGCCGGGCTCAGCACATCCGACGTGCGACACCTCGCCGATCTGCTGCGCGACGTGCTGGCCCCGTTCGACGCGTCCTGACCCGCAGGACGGGCCCGGCTACTCGCCGATCTCGGCGGCCGTCAACCAGTCCGCCTCGACCTGGGCGCGCTCGGCCGCCAGGTCGCGGAGCTTGGCGTCCAGACCCAGCACCACCGCATGGTCCGTCGCATGCTCGGCCATCTCGGCGTGCAGGCGTTTCTCCTGCTCGGCCAGGCGTTCGAGCCGACGTTCCAGCCGCGCGACCTCCTTGCGCGCCGCGCGCAGATCGGCCGCGCTCGGTGCCGCGGACGTGCCGTCGGCCGGGGCGTTCCGGGCCGGTGGGTCCTGGGGGGTGTCCGGGACGACCGCCCGCAGGCGCAGGTACTCCTCGACCCCGCCCGGCAGGTCGCGCAGGCTGCCGTCACCCAGCAGCGCGATCTGCCGGTCGGTGACCCGTTCGAGCAGGTAGCGGTCGTGGCTGACGACGACGAGCGTGCCCGGCCAGCCGTCGAGCAGATCCTCCACGGCAGCCAGCGTGTCGGTGTCCAGGTCGTTCGTCGGCTCGTCGAGCAGCAGCACGTTCGGCTCCCCCACCAGCAGCCGCAGCAGCTGCAGACGCCGTCGCTCGCCGCCGGACAGGTCCTTGACCAGGGTGCGGGAGCGGTCCCGGGTGAAGCCGAGCCGCTCGACGAGCTGGGCGGCCGTCAGCTCCTTGCCGCCGACGACCACCTGGCGCCGCTCACGTTCGACGGCCTCGACCACCTGGAGGTCGGCCAGGGCGTCGAGGTCCTCCACGTCCTGGCGGAGCTCGGCGAGCAGCACGGTCTTGCCCCGGCGGACCCGACCGGACGTCGGTGCGAGCTGCCCGGAGAGCATCCGCATGAGGCTCGTCTTGCCGGCGCCGTTGACCCCGACCACCCCCACCCGGTCCCCCGGGCCGAGCCGCCAGGTCACGTGGTTCAGCAGCACCCGGTCCCCGAAGGCGAGCGTCGCGTCCTCGACGTCCAGCACATCCTTGCCCAGCCGGGCGGTGGCCATCCGGGTGAGCTCCAGCGGGTCACGCGGGTCCGGCTCGTCGGCGATGAGCTCGGCGGCCGCGTCGAGCCGGAACTTGGGCTTCGAGGTGCGGGCCGGGGCACCGCGGCGCAGCCAGGCGAGCTCCTTGCGCAGCAGGTTCTGCCGCTTGGCCTCGACGGTGCTGGCCTCGACGAGCCGTTCGGCCCTGGCCAGCACATAGGCCGCGTACCCGCCGTCGTACTGGTCGACGACCCCGTCGTGCACCTCCCAGGTGCGCAGCCCGACGGCGTCCAGGAACCAGCGGTCGTGGGTGACCACCACGAGCGCGCCGCGGCCACGGAACCGCTCCACCAGGTGCTGGGCGAGCCACGCGACACCCTCGACGTCGAGGTGGTTGGTCGGCTCGTCGAGCAGCAGCACCTCGTCGTCCCGGGTCAGCAGGGCGGCCAGGGCCACCCTGCGCCGCTGGCCACCGGACAGCGTGTTCACGTCCGCCGCCAGGTCCACGTCCGCGAGCAGACCGGCGTGCACGGCGCGGATCTGCGGGTCGGCGGCCCAGACGTGCTCGGCCGCACCCCCGTGGATCGCGGCCAGCACGGTGCCGTCCTGCAGCGCATCGCGCTGGTCCAGCATCGCGACCCGGGTCCCGGCCAGCCGGGTCACGCGCCCCGAGTCGGGTTCGGCCCGCCCGGCGAGCACGCGCAGCAGCGTCGACTTACCGGCCCCGTTCGGCCCGACGACGCCGATCCGGGCCCCGTCGTCCAGCCCGAGACTCACGCCGTCGAGGACCGCCCGGATTCCGAGGGTGAGGGTGACGCGGTCGGCGCCGAGCAGATGGGCCACTGGTCCAGTCTCCCAGGCCGGACGCGACGTGCCGACCGCGCGGGCCCGCTCTCGGACCCGGGGCGGCCCAGGGGAAGCTCAGCCGGCCCGGCTGCGCAGCGCCTCGCCCAGCTTCACGCGGCCGCCGGTGCGCAGCACCGAACGCTCGTAGATCCGCGCGGCCAGCATCACCACGGCCACCGCGCACGCGACCAGCAGGACGAGCGAGATCAGCGGTTCCGCCCAGCCGACACCGCCCAGGAACAGCCGCACCGGCATCGCCACCGGCGCACTGAACGGGACGTAGGAGGCCACCGCCAGCACCGTCGGGTTGTCGTTGAAGAACACCACGACGAAGTACGGCGTGATCGTCAACCACGTCACGGGCTGGATCACCGCGCCCAGGTCCTCCATCCGCGAGACCAACGAGGCCGAGGCGGCGTAGATCGCAGCGAGCAGCACGAAGCCGACCGCGAAGAACACCACGAACCACGCGACGGGGGCGCCCACCAGGGTGAGCACGTCGTCGCGGCCGGTCACCGCCAGCCCGATGACCGCGACGCTGGACAGCGCGGCGATCTGCCCGAGGGCCAGCACGCTGTTGCCCAGCACCTTGCCCGCCAGCAGCGCCCGGACCGGGACGGCGGACAGCAGGATCTCGACCACCCTGGTCTGCTTCTCCGTCACG
>JAHIJU010000091.1 GCA_018898235.1 Actinomycetota bacterium
CATCACCCAGCTGAACGCGTAGGCGAACAACAGCAGCAGCCCGAAGGCGGCGACGGCATCGAGTGCGGACCCGCGGATCCGCCAGCCGACGAGCAGCCCGGTGAGCCCCATGATGAGCAGCGACAGCACGTTGTAGACGATGTCGGACGCGGTGCGGCCGACGAGCACCCCGGCCCGGCTCATCGGCAGCGAGCGGAACCGGTCGATGATGCCCTTCTGCATGTCCTCCGCGAGGCCGGCCCCGGTGAAGGTGGCGCCGAAGACGACGGTCTGGGCGAAGATCCCGCCGATGAGGAACTCGCGGTAGCTGACCCCGTTGCCCGGGTCGATCGCCCCGCCGAACACGTAGGCGAACAGCAGCACGAACATGATGGGCGACAGCAGCACCGCGACCAGGATCTCCGGCACCCGGCGGATCTTGACGAAGTTGCGCTGGGCGACGATGTTCCCGTCGCGCACGGCTCGGACCAGGGCGTTCATCGTGCGACCTCCTCGGCGGCGGCGGCGCGTCGTCGTCCTCGCCGGGTGCCTGCGGCGCTGGCGGTGCCTGCACCGCCAGCTGGCGGGGCGCCGTCCTCGGTGACGTGGCCCGTGAGGGTGAGGAACACGTCGTCGAGGGTGGGGCGGCGCAGCCCGATGTCGAGCACCTCGATGCCGCGGGTCGCCAGGTCGGCCAGCACCTGGGCGAGCGACCGGGCCCCGTCGGGTGCGGCCGTGGAGAGCTCGCGGGGCGTGCCGCCGTCGAGCACCTCGCCGCCGCCGACGGCTGCCAGTGCGGCCTGGGCGCCCTCGCGGTCTGCGGCGTCGGCCAGCACCAGCTCGACGCGTTCGCCGCCGATCATGGTCTTGAGCTGATCGGCCGTGCCGTGCGCGATGGCCGTCCCGTGGTCGATGACGACGATGTCGTCGGCCAGCCGGTCGGCCTCCTCCAGGTACTGGGTGGTGAGCAGCAGCGTCGCGCCGTCGGTCACCAGCTCGCGGATGACTTCCCACATCGCCAGCCGGGAGCGCGGGTCGAGCCCGGTGGTCGGCTCGTCGAGCACGAGGACCGGAGGTGCGGCGACCAGGGCCGCGGCCAGGTCGAGGCGTCGGCGCAGCCCGCCCGAGTAGGTCTTCGTCGGCCGGCGGCCCACCTCGACCAGGTCGAAGCGTTCCAGCAGCTCATCGGCCCGTCGTCGGGCGGTGGCCTTCGGCAGTCCGTACAGCCGCCCGACCATCGTGAGGTTCTCGAACCCGGTGAGGTACTCGTCGACCGCGGCGTACTGCCCGGACAGCCCGATCCGCCGGCGCACCTGCTCGGCGTCGTGCATGACGTCGGCCCCCGCGACGCGTGCGCTGCCGGCGTCGGCCCGCAGCAGCGTGGTGAGGATGCGCACGGCCGTCGTCTTGCCCGCGCCGTTGGGCCCGAGCAGGCCGAGCACCGTCCCGGCCGGGACGGACAGGTCGAGCCCGTCCAGTGCATGCACGGTACCGTAGTGCTTGACCAGGCCGGTTGCCTCGATCATGGGTGCCTGGGGCGTCATCGCGGGTCCTCTCGGGCAGGGCGGTGAGTCGGCTCGCCCCAGTGTGGACTGGACCACCCACACGCGCCCGGGCGACAGCCGCCGGTGCGGTGTCGCCGCAGGTCAGCGCAGCGGTCGGGGCCCGAACCCCAGCGCCCGGTCGGTCCCGACGTGGAACAGCCAGCAGCCGGCCACCGCGACCAGCAGCCCACCGCCCCCGAGCAGCAGGTGCAGCCCCAGCAGCGCGAGCGGCACCGCGAGGTTGTGCACCAGGTTGTAGCCGATCGCGCCGGCCCGGTGGCCGATGGCGTAGCCCAGCATCGACAGGTCGAACACGAGGAACACCGCGAGCAGCCACCACCACGGGTACCCGGCCCGGACGACGAGGACCGCGGCGGCGACCGCGATGGCGGCGCCCTCGACCCGGGCCAGCACGGGCACGGGCGTGGCGGGCGGTGGGGTCCGCGCGGGTGCGGCGGTGGCGGTCACGGTCGCCGCCAGGTGTCGAGGGCGGTCACCATGGCGTCGACCGCCTTGGCGTAGCTGGTCTCCAGGTCGGTCGGGAGCTTGTACGCCCCGGCGGTCTCCAGGCTGACGAACCCGTGGATGACGGCCCGCAGGAACCGGGTGGCGTCGATGGCGTCGTCCCCGGTGAGGTCGTACCCGGCCAGGACGGTGAAGATGACGTCGAGCGCGGCCGCGCTGGCCGCCTGGTCGGCGGCGTCGTCCGGTTCGGGGGCCCGGATCGTGGCGGGGTACTGCGCCGGGTTGGCCCGTGCCCAGGCGCGGTAGGCGGCCGCGAGCGCCCGGACCGCGTCATGCCGCGCGCAGCCGATGGTGGCCTGGGCGAGGGCCGCCGCCAGGTCCCGCTTGGCGCGCAGCATGATGCCGCGACGCAGACCCGGCAGACCGTCGATGTGCTTGTAGAGCGACGGGGTGCGCACGCCGAGGCTCTGGGCGAGCTCGGCGAGCGTCAGGTCGTCGTCCGGGTGCTCCTCGAGCAGCTGTGCGGCGCGTTCGATGACGGCGTCGCTCGACAGACCGGCCCTAGGCATCGGTGTGCACGCTGGACAGGAATCCGAGCACGGCCGGGCCGGTGAGTTCTGGCCGCTGCGCCTGCGGGTAGTGGCCGGCGTCGGGCACCATCACGACGGTTCCGCGCAGCGCCTCGCCGATCCAGGCGGCCTCGGCCGCCGGGTCCGTGAAGTCGGGGTCCTTCTCGCCCATGATGACGAGCACCGGGACGTCGACCTCGGCCAGCCGGCGCTCGGCGAACGCGTGGTCGGCGGAGCGCGCGGTCTGCGAGAACGCCTTGCCGTACGCCGGGTCGCGGAGCTTGGCCACGACCTTGGTGCGGTAGTCCGCGAAGTCGACGGGCTTGGTCCCGGCGTTGAGGGACGGCAGGTAGGCCTTCCACACGGGGGCGACCCACAGCGGCGCGACCATCGCGTGGAACAGGGCCGTCATCCCGGGTGCGCTGGCCGCGTTGCGCACGAACGGGCCGATGAGGACGAGGCCGGTGACCAGCTCGGGCCGGTCGGCGGCCAGGATCACGGCGGCCCCGGCGGCCAGCGAGTTGCCAACGACGACGGCCGGTCCGCCGAGCTCGTCGATGAGTGCGCCGATGTCGGAGGCGGTCTGCGGGCCGCCGTAGGAGGTGAAGGTGGTGTCGGAGTCACCGTGCCCGCGAAGGTCGGTGCTGGCGACGGTGTAGCCCGCGGCGACGAGCACCGGGACGAGGAACCGGTAGGAGGAGCGCAGCTCGGCCATGCCGGGCACGAGGACGACGAGCGGGCCGGTGCCCTGCACGTCGTAAGCGATGCGTCCGTCCTCCCGGACGAGGTAGCGGGTCGCGCCGGGGGTGGCGTTCTGGTCGGTGGTCATGCGGCTACTGTAACTAGCCCAATGGCTAATGGCAATAGCTAGACGATGTGCGGACGTGTCCACCGACGCCTCGCCCCTGCTCCGCATGGGCGCGACCGGAGGCGGGCCGCGGGGCCTCGACCGGGGCCGGCGCGCGCCCGGGCGCCCGTCGGAGGAGGATCCAGGAATGGCCGCGTTCCGCGAGCTGGAAGCATCGTTCGAGGTGGGGGCACGCCTCGTGCTGCCCGATCTGCGCGCCGTGCCCGGCGTGGCGGCGGTGCGCACCGACCCGCCCGTCGAGCTGGTCGCGACCTACTTCGACACGGACGCGGGCGACCTGGTGCGGGCCGGGATCACGCTGCGTCGCCGGACGGGCGGGTCCGATGCGGGCTGGCACCTCAAGGTCCCGGCCACGTCGCCCGACGGTCGCGATCTGGCGCACACCGGCCCGCGCGACCGCACCGAGCACCGCTGGCCTGCTGCCCCGATGTCCGCAGCCGCGACCTCTGAGGCGGCGACGTCCGGATCTCCGACGTCCGATGCGGCGTTGTCCGATGCTGCGACGCCGCCCGCCGAGCTCCTCGACCTGGTCCGCGCCCGGCTGCACGGCCAACCGGTGCACCCGGTCGCGGTCGTGGCGACCGTCCGGACGGTGCACCACCTGCTCGACCCGGACGGCCGCGAGGTGCTCGAGATCGCCGACGACGACGTGCGCGGCGTCCCCACGGGCCGGGCCGCCCGGACGTGGCGGGAGTGGGAGGTGGAGCTGCGCGACGGCGACGACGAGCAGCTGACCGCCGCGGCGCAGCTGCTGGGCGAGGCCGGTGGCACTGGGCCGCGGGCCGTCGGCAAGCTGGTGCGCACCCTCGGTGACGTGCCGACGGTCCGCACGACCGCCCTCGACGCCACCGCGGGCGAGGTGGCCCGGGCGTACCTGGCGACCCAGGTCGAGGCGCTGCTCACCCTGGACCCGGCCGTGCGTGCCGGGGATGACGAGGCGGTCCACGACGCCCGGATCGCGACGAGGCGGGCGCGCGCCGTGCTGTCGGTGTGCCGCCCGGTGTTCGAGGATGCCGGCGCCGGGGTCGCTGGTGCTGAGGACGCGGGTGCGGGTGCCGGTCGGGCCGGTGAGGTGCGTCCGGGTGACCATCGGACTCTCGACGGGCGGGCCGAGACGGTCGGTCCGCTGCTGCGTGAGCTGGGCCGGTTGCTCGGTGCGGTGCGTGACCCGGCCGTCGAGGCTGCCGCGTACCGTGCCCGCGCCGCCGCCGAACCGCCCGGCATCGACTCGCGTGCGGCCCTGCGGCTGCTGGTTGCCGACCGCTCGGCCACCCGTCGTCGCGGGCTACGTGCCGTCCGGTCCTTCCTCACCTCACCTGACGGCGACAGCCTCTTCGCCGCCCTGGTCGCCCTGGCCGACACCTCGCCGACCGGCCCACGTGCCGCCGAACCGGCCCGCGACCTGCTGCGTCGCCGCACCCGCTCCCGTACCCGCCACCTGGCCGCCGCATGGGACGTCGCCGCCGCCGTCCCGCCGGGTCCCGACCGCGACGCCGCGCTCCACGAGGTGCGCAAGAGCGCCCGGCACGCCCGCTACGCCGCGGAGGTCGCCGCCCTGGTCCACGGCCGCCCGGCCCGGCGCTCCGCCCGCAGGTTCCAACGCGTGCAGGACACTCTCGGCGAGCAGCACGACACCGTTGTCCGCCGCGCGACACTCGAACGACTGGCCGAGCGCGCCGGGCCGGAGGCGTTCATGCTGGGTCGCTGGCACGCCTGGGAACAGCTCGACGCCGCCCGCGCCGAGCATGCGGGCGAGAAGGCCGTGCGCCGGGCGCTGGCCCCGCGCCGGCGCAGGTGGATGACCTGAGTCGGGTTGGCGACGTGTTGCCAATACGCCCCCTGCCCGCAGGGCCGTGACCTGCATGTTCGCGGCGGTCTGGCGTCGTGGCCCTGGGCTGTCGACTCGCCACCGGCGTTCATCCGATCGCGAGCGTTGCCCTGCACTCCACCGACTCCACCGCGCCGTCCTCCTTCGGTCGGGGACGGTACTCGGCACCAGGGTCCAAGACCCCCGCGTGCGGGTGCCCGGTGGCCCCGCGTCTGCTCCGGGATGCTGCTCCGCTATCGGATGGACGCCTCAGCCCATGACCGGCTCTTCGAACCTCGTCCAGATGGCGAGGAGGGCGAATCCGGGCCAGCTCCCGAATCCCACA
>JAHIJU010000092.1 GCA_018898235.1 Actinomycetota bacterium
TCTCGCGATCGTCCCCTGTTGCTGGGCCAGCGAAGCGTGGTCTGCCTCGATGGTCACAGGGGGCTCGGGTCCCGGTTCCTCGGACCTGGGTGCTCGAGCCGTTGACAACACCCTCGAGGTCTCCCTGGTGGAGAAGCAGGAGGGCCAGGCCGACTCGTTCGACCCGACCGGGGCGACCACTCCACGCGTGGCGCCCCCGCTCGTGCGGCACATGCGCGCCGAGATCTGCGGTGTCTACTCGGCGGGGCGGGACGCCTACTGGCCCTGCCTGGAGGACGTCACCCACGACCACTCCGACGTGTGCGGTCAGGCACCGGCGTTGCGTCCCTGGTGGGAGTCGACCCGCACGAGCGCCGCAGCCGACTGGACGCCGTGGGTGCTGATCGAGGGCGTGACCTGCGTCGGTGGTCCGGTTCCGTCGGGTGAGCAGGTGTTGTCGGAGTTTCGTCGGTTGCCGATCGCCCCGTCGGTGTTGAGGGTGCAGCCGGACCGCGGCTGGGTGCTGGTGAACAAGGAGACGATCGCCTACACCGACCCGGTCCCGCAGACGTTGACGGCCACGGTGCTGGGGGTGCAGGTCACGTTCACGGTGACCCCGTCGACGTTCACGTGGGACTACGGGCAGAAGGTGTTCACCACGACCAGTCCCGGGCACCCGTACCCGGACCAGGACGTGTCCTACCCGTACACCGAGCCCGGTACCGGGCAGGTCACGCTGACCACGACGTGGGCCGCGACCTACACGGTCGATGACGACCCCACGGTCCGGCCGGTCCCGGGCACCGCCACCACGACCACGACCAGTCCCCGGTTCGAGATCCGTGAGGCCTCGGCCCACCTGACCCGCGGCGACTGCACCCAGTACCCCCACGACCCCGGCTGCTGACCGGGCGCGAACGCCCTACCGCTCGTCGACCGGGTCCAGCACCGCGCCGCGGACCTTGGTGAGCGCTCGCACCGCGGACCTCGGGGTGAACCGGAGCGCCCCGGCTGCGAGCTGGTAGCGCAGGGACGGCGTCGAGATGACGGCCCCGCGTCGGACGTCGGCCAGGGCGCGGGAGACGACGTCCTCCGCGTTCAGCCAGGCGACATCGGGGTAGGCGTGCACGTCCATGCCGGCGCGCTCGTGGAACTCGGTGTGGGTGAGGCCCGGGCGCAGCACGGTGGCGGTGACGCCGGTGCCGGCCAGCTCGGAGGCGAGGGACTCGGTGAACACCTGGACCCAGGCCTTGTGCGCCGAGTAGGTGCCGGAGGCCATGAGACCGGCGACCGAGCCGACATTGAGGATGGCGCCGCGGCCGCGTTCGCTCATCGAGCGGGCGGCGGCGTGCGAGAGGACCAGGACGGCGCGGACCATGACGTCGAGCGCGCGCTCCTGATCGGCCAGGTCGTCCTCGACGAACGGCTCACCGGGGGCGAACCCGGCGTTGTTGACGAGCAGGCCGACCGGACGCTCGTCGGCGGTGAGGCGGGCGGCGACCTGGTCGAGACCTGCGCGGTCGGCGAGGTCGGCGGCGATCACCTCGGTGCGGATGCCCGCGGCGGCCTCGAGCTGACCGGCCAGACGCTCCAGCCGCTCGCAGTCACGGGCGACGAGCACCACATCGTGCCGTGCAGTGGCCAGCTGCCACGCGAACTCCAGGCCCAGTCCGGCGCTGGCGCCGGTGACGAGTGCGGTTCCCATGCTGCCCACCCTACGGAACCGCTGCGGGATCACATCCTCCTCGGGGCTGAGACTCCCTGACAGATCGGGTCGGGCCCGGTGGGCACCGGGAGGTCGGCGGCCGGTCGGTTCCCGATCGAGGAGCGAACCTGCTCAGGCCTCGTGCACCAGCTCGCCCGCGACGAACGTGTGCGTGACGCCGGCCAGGCCGATCTGCGAGGCCGGAGCCGCGAACGGGTCGCGGTCCAGCACGACGACGTCGGCCGCCTTGCCCACCTCCAGTGAGCCTGAGTCGGTCTCGTCGTGGTTGAGGTACGCCGTGCCGAGGGTGTGGGCGGTGAGCGCATCAGCCAGGGACAGCGCCTGCTCACCCAGGAACGGGGGCAGGAACCGCCCGTCGTACGCGGTCCGGGCGCGGTTGACCGCGGTGTGCACGATCTCCAGCGGGTTCGCCGTGCTCACCGGCCAGTCGCTGCCCGAGGCGAGCGCCGCACCGGCCCGGGCCAGCGCGCCGAACGGGTACTGGTGGGCGGCCCGTGCCGCACCGAGGAACGGCACGGTGAGCTCGTCCATCTGCGGTTCGTGCCGGGCCCACAGCGGCTGCATGTTCGCCACCACACCCAGCTCGGCGAACCGCAGCACATCGGCCGGGTCGACCACCTGGATGTGCGCGAGGGTGTGCCGCCGGTCGCTGTCCCCGTTGGCGGCCCGGGCCGCGGCGATCGCGTCCAGCGCCTCACGCACCGCCCGGTCGCCCAGGGCGTGCACGTGCAGCTGGAAACCGAGGGCGTCGAGGCGGATGGCGGCCTCGCGCAGCAGGGCGGGGTCGACGAAGCTCTTGCCGGAGTTGGGCGTCGGGCAGCCGCAGGCGTCCAGGTACGGCTCGAGCATCCCGGCGGTGAAGTTCTCGGCCACCCCGTCCTGCATGATCTTGACCGAGGTCGCCGCGAACCCGGCCGCCACTGCGCGTTCGCGCCGGGCCACCAGATCGTCGATCTGCTCCAGCCCGCGGTCGCGGTCCCACCACAGGGCGCCGACGACGCGGGCCTTGAGCTCACCGGCGGCGATCAGCCGCAGGTACGGGTCCAGGGTGTCCGGGACCGAGGTGCTGGCGCCGATGATCGCGTCTTGCCAGCCGGTGACGCCCCACGCAAAGAGCTGACGCTGGGCCAGTCGGAGCGCCTCGTCCAGCTCATCGGCGCCGGGCTCGGGCAGGAGGCGGGCGACGAAGGCCATCGCGCCCTCCTGCAGCGTGCCGTTGGCGTGGCCGTCGGGGTTGCGCTCGATGCGGCCGTCGACCGGGTCGGGGGTGGTGTCGTCGATCCCGGCCAGCTCCAGGGCGCGGGTGCTCACCCAGGCGGTGTGCCCGTCGCGGGTGGCGAAGTACGCCGGGCGCCCGCCGACGACGGCATCCAGGTCGGTGGCCTGCGCGATGCCGCCCGGGAAGGCGTCCATCGACCAACCGCTGCCCGTGACCCAGGCCGCATCGGTCGAGTCGGCGTAGGCGGCGATGGCGGCCAGGTACGCCTCCTTCGTCGAGAAGGCCGACAGACCACACGTGAGCATCTCCAGCCCGGCATGCACCGGGTGCGCGTGGCAGTCCTGGAAACCGGGCAGCACCAGGCCGCCCGCGGCGTCGACGTGATCGGCCGACGGGTCGTCGACGCCGATCGCGGCGACCTTGCCGTCGGCCAGCATCAGCGGGGCGTCGACGATCCCGGCGGGGGTGAACAGCCTGCCGCCGGTGATGACGGTGCGGTGCGCGCTCACGTGGTGCAGCCCTTCGGCTCGACGATGGTGGGCGCA